>JAFIHQ010000025.1 GCA_017849315.1 Treponema sp. | reverse complement strand
GACTTGATAATCTCCAGGGGTTTTGCCTCGGAGAGCTTACCATTGCCCCACAAAAAAATGAGCACCGTGCAGATATTGGAAAAAGGAAGCAGGAATGCAAGCAGAATGGCCGCTTCGCTTCTACCAGCCTGGCCGTACATGTTGGCTATGATCGGCAGGGCGATAATCACTGAGTTGGAACGGAACGCACTGTGAACCATGGTGGCGCGCTCATACACATCGGGCTCTGCCAATTTTAAGAGCGGGATCGACAGTATCGTGCATACAAGCGTGATTCCGAGCGTGACGAGGATCATTTTCCACGAAAACAGTACGGAAAAATCGGCATCGTAGATTGATTGAAAAAGCATTGCCGGTAAGAACAAATTGAAGGTGAGCCTTGTGACGGACGGTGAGAATCCCGGTTCTACAAATTTCTTCCTTCCCAGAAAATACCCGAGAACTGCAAGCAGAATGATAGGAAGTACACTTTCTAGCGCAAATACCAAGCTGTCCATAAAAAGGACTATAAAGGCACTATCTCAAAAACACAAGCCGCGAAAGGAAACTATGCCGGCAGTGGGACTTGAACCCACACGCCCTCGCGAGCAGCAGATTTTGAGTCTACCGTGTATGCCATTTCACCATGCCGGCAATACTAGACGTTTGTACTACAATCCGCGACGTTGAGTCAAGCTGGAAGTGCTGACAAGGTAACGCACAAAAGTCGCCCTTGCATGGACGAAGACCGGCATTCTATTATGGTATGGGCTTGGAACTCTGGGTTTGGAACTCTGGGTTTGGAACGGGGGCAGGGGTGAGTGTGGACACCCATGGGCGTAAAAGGTCCTGATCTTAATCTTGAAACTTGCGAAGGAGGTGAGCGCATGCAACCGATCTTGATGTGGGGCCTTGGGGTGGTGGAGGCGGTTCAGAAGTTTTTCGGGCCGGGCGCGCTCGTTCCTATGCAGATTATCTCGCTCTTGGGGTCTGAATACTTAGTCCTTGCAGCCTTGCCACTCTTGTACTGGTGTGTGGATCATAAAAAAGGCGCCAAGATTGGCGTCATCGTCATTCTGTCCGGGTTCCTGAACTCATGGCTAAAAGTGCTTTTTATGCAGCCGCGCCCCTATGACCTGAGGCCAGAACTGGGCCTTGCACGGGAGACTTCGCCGGGTTTGCCCTCTGGGCACAGCCAAAATAGTGTGACGTTTTGGGGCGCGATGCTCGATGTGCTCCCAAAGACGCTTGGATGGACGCTCGCCATTGCCGTGCCACTCCTTGTTGGAGTATCGCGGTTGTACTTGGGTGTCCATTTCCCAACCGATGTTTTTGCGGGCTGGGCTATCGGGGCTCTCATTGTGTTTGTCGCGCACATCTCGGACCAAAAACTCAGCGGCCTTTGGGACAAACTCGAGATGAGATTTCAGCTCATTATAACAGCAATAATTGCAATAATAATGAATTTCCTTCTGCCTTCGGACACGTTGCTTTCCGGCGTATTCTTCGGCAGTGTTGCTGGTTTTGTGCTGGCAGCGAAAAAGCTCAAGTTCGAGGTGGAAGGTACGGCGGTGCAAAAGGTGTTGCGGTACCTGGTTGGGCTCGCCACTTCGGCGCTTATCTACCTTTTGCCAAAACTCGTCCTGGGGGACGAGTTGGCGTCGGGAGATGCCTTGGTCCGGTTTGTACGCTATGCGCTCTTAGGCATTTGGATCAGCTATGGCGCTCCGTGGCTTTTTGTCCGGACAAAGCTCATGAGACTTGCGGAAGACAAGGCTACAACCTTGAACTGAGCTCAATCTCGGAGCCTTATTTGTAGTCACTTAGGCTGAATTTGTTGTCGGTAAGCGTGAAAATCTTGTTCGTACCGGGGCTCAAATAGACCTTGTTATTGGAATCGATAAAGATCGCATAGACATCTTTGAGCGATTCGACCAGTTTCATGCCCTTGTCCAGCCCAAGGGCAAAGACCGACGTCGAAAGGGCGTCGGCATCGATGCTCGATTCTGTCACGATGGAAACCGAAATAAGGCCGTTGTCCACAGGGAAGCCGGTCTTTGTGTCCAGAATATGATGATAACGCTTGCCGTTCTCGATAAAATAGCGCTCGTAGACGCCGGAAGTGACGACAGTCATCTGACCGCCTGTCACAAGGCCGATATATTCGCCACGGTCGGAATAGGGGTTCTGAATGCCGACGCGCCAGGGCGTACCATCTTTCTTCTTGCCATACACGAACACATTGCCGCCAAGGTCGATTATTGCGGATTTTACTTTATTGGCGACCATGATTTTTTCTATTTCGTCGGCGGCGTAACCTTTGGCTATTGCGCCAAGGTCCAGGCGCATTCCGGGGACCGGAAGGTAAACGGTGAGTTTGTCGGGGTCCATCTGCACTTTCTTGTAATCGATGAGCGCAAGAGCAGACTTTATCTTGGACAGAGGCGGCACCTTTGCATCTTCGCTGCCGATATTCCAGAGTTTGACGAGTGGCTCGACCGTTGGATCAAAGGCGCCGTTCGTTTTCTGAGCATATTCCAGAGCTTTGGAGATCACATAAAAGGTATCAGGCGTCACAGTGACAGGCTTTTTGCCTGATGCCTCGTTGATGGCGGCTATCTCGGTGCCTTCTTTGTTTGCGCTCATACGGTTTTCAATTTCGCGTAGGCGCCCAAAAGCTTCGTCCAGAATCTTCTCAGTTCCTCCGGAAGTAATGGAAATAGAGCAGACCGTGCCGAGGACAAAGTCGCTGCGGTTCACTTCCGCTTCCGGTTTGCTCTCACAAGCGCAAAACAAAAGGCAAAAGGCTCCTGCAAGGCAGCCAAATTTGACAAGACGTTTCATTTGTTGAACCTCACTTTGTAACACTGTCAACGCATACCGTAGAATTCACGACCTATGGTGGTCCTGGGACCATGCCCCGGATAAACAACCGTGTCAGGCGGAAGCGCAGCGAGCCGCTTGAGACTCTGCTCGATTTCAGCCTGACTCGCGTCGGGAGTATCCACTCGACCTATACCATCGCGAAACAGCGTGTCTCCAGAGACCAGGAATCCCGCATCTCTGTCATAGAGACAGATTGAACCGCGGGAATGCCCTGGTGTGTGCAGCACCAATAAACTCGTCCCCGGCACGTAATCGCCATCATTCAAAAGAAGCGAAGCCGCCGGCATGGGCTTCCAGTAGCCATCGAAAAAGCCATCCGCGCCAACGGCCTCGAAAATTGCCCGGTTCTTTTTTGCGCCGGCTGAACCGAGGTAGTCCGCGTCTTCCGGATGGCACGCAACGATAATCGACTTATCTTTCCATGTCTCGATGAGATCGGGAATTGCAGCAATATGGTCAAGGTGCCCATGTGTCAGGACAATGAGAGAAATATCGAATTTGCGCTGGTCCAAAAACGCCAGTATCTTCTCTGGCTCGGCACCAGGGTCGATCAAAACGCCTACTGCGTTCGACTCGATGGCATAGGTGTTCTCGCCGATAGGACCGACACGCAGGCGCTCAATTCTTGTTGTCACCGTTTGTTGCCTTTGCAGAAGTAGAAAACGCAGTTGGAGACGATGTAGGCACATGGGATACAGGCACATGGGAAGAGCCGTTCGGCATAGAATCTGGCTGCTCCTGCACAGAAGGGCCAGTAGTGGCAGCTCGTTTTCGGGCCGGCTTTACCTCCAACACCTTGCCGCCAAGCATGGCGCCGTTGACTGCTTCGATCACTCGCATCGCTTCGTTCTCTGGAATATCGATAAAGGAATAATTGTCAAAGAGATGGACCCGTCCCAGTTCGCTCGCCTTAATACCTGTTTTTTCGCTTATCAAGTCGCGAAGCTCCTGAGGACGCAACCTTTGGCGCTTCCCCATCGAAACGAATAACGGGGTCATGGAAGGGGTCATGGAGGCGTTGCGGCTAGGAATGTCGTGTTTGACAGGACGGGCTTCGCGAGGTCTTTCTGTCCGTTTCGTTGAAACAGGAGGGGCGGAAGTAGGGGAAGCGGAGGCGGCCGGACGTGGTTGTGCAGATTTGCCGGCAGGCTGTCGCGAAAGTCCTGCTGCGCGCAGAATCAGAAGAGCAGCGGCGTAGGAGCGCAAATGAAGTGGAATGCGTTTTCTGAACATTGTCCGGACTTGTGCAAGCGTGGCAGGGTCGGCAGGGGCTTTTAGTTCCGTCATGACACCGTCTAGAAACGCGGACAAAGCCTCTTCGGGTATCTTTGTAGATGTTGATTCGTTAGACACATGGTTCTCCTTAAAACCGATGCTCAAGTGTTACTCAAGTATAAAATTAACGCCCTATTGTGCAATAAAGTGGCAATCGCGGCAAGACACTGGAGCGTGTTGGCCCCGGTCTCCTGCAGCAGCCCCGTGCTGTCAGAGCGGGCAGATGCTGTAGCCAGAGCTTGCTTGCGTGCGCTAGAATAAGAAGCCATGAATGGTCGGAAAACACCAGTCTGCATCTGCCTCACAGGGCGCACCATCAGCGAAGATTTGTCCATTTTAGATGAGCAGCGCAGCTATGTCGATATGGTTGAGTTGCGCGCGGACTTTTTGGATCCATCGGAAAAACTCAACATTCGGGATTTTCCGGAGAAAGCAGGTTTACCTTGCATTCTCACTGTACGTCGCCGTTGTGACGGCGGAAATTTCACGGATGGAGAAGGCGCTCGCCTTGTCATGCTGGCCAAGGCCCTCTCATTTGCCAAGAAGGATTCTAAGGCTAATTTTGCATATATTGACTTGGAGGACGATTTTCACGTCGACACCTTGGAGGAAGCCTGCAGGACTTTTGGAACGCGGATTATACGTTCGCACCATTATTTGGATGAGGTACCAGAGAATCTGGACGAAATTTGGGAGAATTTGAGCGAGGAGGATGATGTTATCCCGAAATTAGCTGTTTCTCCGCCAGATTCCACGGAGCTGGCGCGCTTTTTGCAGTGGTCGGCGACGCTGCCAGATAGAGAAAAGATACTCATGGTGATGGGCGAGGTTGGAGTGCCTGCGCGAATTTTGGCGGGAAGATTGGGCTCGATGCTCACCTTTGCCAGCGTACCGTCCAGCGGAACCACACGGGCAGCCGCTGGTCAGCTGAGTCCTCAAGTTTTGAGCAGCATTTATAGAAGCCACGAAGTCGACGACAAGTCCGATTGCTATGTCCTGCTGGGGGCAAAAAGCATCATAGGCTCGATGTCGCCATTTTTACACAGCCGCGCCTTTCGCGACGCGGGCAAGGATGCACTGATGGTGCCGTTGCCGTCGGACTCGATTAAGGCGGCGCTGGAGAACATGCGGTTTTTTGGAGCGAAGGGCGCGGCGGTTACTGTGCCGTTCAAGGAAGAGGTACTGCCTTTTTTGACGTTCCAATCGGTGGATGTTCAGCATATTGGGGCATGTAACACGCTCATTTTCCGGGATAACGGCCTTGCAGGCTACAATACGGATGCAGATGGTTTTGAGCGCAGTGCCTTGGAGTTTTTGAATCGTGCGGATTTTCGCGGTATGAAGGTAACGCTCCTTGGCGCAGGCGGAGCGGCAAAGTCGGTCGCCCTGGCGCTGTACCGCAAAGGGGCCGAGTGTATCATTCTGAATCGAACAATCTCGACGGCGCGGGCCTTGGCCAGAAAGTACGGGTTTAGATGGGGTCCTTTGGACGACCGCGCCATGGACCTGATTGCCGAATATTCGGATTTGATCGTGCAGGCGACGAGTATCGGTATGCAGGGCGGAACTTCCGGCGATCCTTTGAGTTTTTATGAATTTGATGGCCATGAGAGGGTCTTCGATCTGATTTACAATCCGGGAAAGACCCAAGTGTTGAAAAGGGCAGAGGCGGCAGGCTGCCGGATACTCAATGGGTATCGTATGCTCTGTTATCAGGCGGCTGGTCAATATCGTTTGTGGATGGACGAGGAACCGCCCGATTCGTATTTTGCAGTGTAGGAATTTTGTAGTGTAGGAGTCTTAGATGGCAAAATCGGCCTTTGTGGCTATTGTTGGCAGACCTTCGTCTGGCAAGTCGACCTTGCTCAACGCGTTGTGCGGGGCAAAGGTGTCAATTGTTTCGCCCGTTCCGCAAACGACACGAAATGCAGTACGCGGCATTATCAACCGGGACGAAGGGCAGCTTGTCTTTATCGATACACCTGGTTTTCATATTTCTGAAAGAAAGCTCAACATCAAGCTAAAAAATGTGGCTCTGTCTGCGTTGGGCGATGCCGACATTGTCGTGTACGTATTGGATTCGACGCGCGAACCTGGTCCGGAAGAAGAAGCGCTCGCTTCCAATTTTTCGGTGCCTTCTGGTTCTGCGGACACCGTGCACAAGGGTTCGCGCAGAAAAATGGTTGTCGCTATAAACAAAATCGACGCTAAGGACGCGGATGTTGCGAGAGCAGTGCAGTTTGTTGCAGAGCATTTGCCAGCTGCGACGATTGTGAGGATTTCGGCCTTGACCGGCGAAGGGCTCGACGAACTTGTGTCGGCGCTTCTGGGCTTGGCTGAAGAAGGGCCACAGTGGTATCCACCAGAATACTACACGGATCAGGATCCTGTGTTTCGTATTGCGGAAATCATTAGGGAAAAAGCAATTAACCATACAAGAGAAGAGCTGCCACACGCGCTTTTTATCGATTTTGTTGATTCGCGCAAGCTGGAGGACGGTAGTCTTGAGGCTTCTTACGATATCGTCGTGGAACGCGAGAGTCAAAAAGGCATTGTAATCGGCAAGGGTGGTTCGATGATCAAGGTAATTCGGGAGGAGGCCGAGGCTGATCTGGCGGAGCTTTTCGATTATCCCGTTCACCTGCGGCTCCAGGTGCGGGTCGACCCTTCCTGGAAGCACGACGACAAGCGGCTGGATAGTCTTATTTTCTGACCTTTGCCATGGTATAACGGATGTAGATCACAACGGGCGTGGACGTGAGGAGAAGTGTTGGAACGACTTGACGAGAAACAGCTCGCCAAACTGCTCGGTCGAGCTGCGGAGATAGAGGCCAAAGACCGTAGTCGGGATCTCGCGAGTCCGGAGGTCTTGCACGGGTATTCGATAGCCGAGGCCGAATCGATCGCCCGCGAGGCAGGGATATCGACCCAAAGTTTTGGCAAGGCGCTCGCAGAGCTCGAAATGGAAAATGGAGAGAAAAGGCAAAGTTACCCACTCATCGGAAATCTGTATCCACGATCGCAATTCTTTATCTCAAAAATACCTGGTGATGAACAACTCGAAACCGTTTTGGATCTCTTGGATCAGAAGGTGGGGCTTCACGGCTCCGGAAGCGTAAGGAAGCACAAATTGTCATGGGCTTCTGATGCTTTCGAGGCGCAGCGAACGGGAGAGAGAGTCGACATTTCGGTGGTTCCTTCGGGGGATAAAACACAAATATCGGTGACCTACGACTTGAGAAACTTTGCAGGCGGTATCTTTGGAGGACTCTGCGGTGGGCTTGGCATCGGTGGTGGCCTCGGCCTGGGCGGCGGGGTCGGGATGGGCGCCCTGAATTCTCCGCTTGCCGCGGTTTTGTTCGCGGTCGGGGGCTCCTGGGCTCGTATTTTCTGGCGCGCGGAATTTTTCGGCACGAGGCAAGGCGCGCCCAGGCCGAGGCCACAAAACTGGCGGAGCTTATTGCGAGCTGTATCGAGGACACGAGTGGCGCTTCGGAAGACGCTGCGGCTTCGCCTTCGGGGTATATCGCAGATCGGCAAAATTCGGACGGAAAAGGAAGTCTAGACCAGTAAGCCTGGACCAAAGGGAAGTCCGAAAGGGCGCCATTTTCCAGACGACGGCATGCTTATTGCGCGCTTTACAATTGCGTGCTCTGCAAGTGTCTTCCAAATGCCTTCTAAGTGCCTTCTACTTTTTGTGTGCTTTCTAAATACAGATTTTCTTCTTGTACTTGTCCACGACCGACTCGAATCCCTGCTCGAGGCATTCCATAAAGGCTTGCCCTGCCTGGGGAAACACGGCGGTGTCCAAGATTTCCCGTTCCGCCTGCGTAAAATCCGAAAGGACATAGCCTGCCACGTCGGGATGTTCGGGCCGACCGATTCCGAAGCGGAGGCGCGCAAAATCGCGGGTGCCAAGGTGCTTTTCCATGGAGCGCAGGCCGTTATGTCCGCCTAAGCCGCCTGAGAACTTAAAACCGAAAGCTCCAAAGGGCATTTCCAGTTCGTCATGGATGGCCATGACTTCTTGTGGCTCGAGTCTGAAAAAGCGGACTAACTCGATAATGGACTCGCCTGAACTATTCATGTAGGTTTCAGGTTTGACGAAAAAGATGCGATCGCCGCCGATTTCGCGCGAAGCGTAAAGGCCTTTGAATTTTCTTGTCCAGGTGAGTTCGCCATAAAAGGGCAAGGTTTCCAGGAATTGCCATGCGACGTTGTGTCTGTTTTTGCTGAATTCGCTGCCGTAGTTGCCAAGAAATGCATAGAGTTTGATCATCGGGCTTGTCATGGGGCGATCCTTTCCCTCCGTGAAACGTTACTATATACTTTTGTCTGTTGCAATTCTATCTGACGACAAAACGAAAGAGAGCAAAATGCCCATGGAAGACGATGTCTGCAGCTTGAAATTCGAGGACGGGCCGGCAGGTGTTCCGGTACTGGTGGCCTTGGCCGCAAGGGACATACAAAAAAAGGTCTTCTCCAGTGTTCGTCCCACCGATACCCTAGGATCCGGCGCTTCATCGAACGAGCCAGAACATAATGAGGCCGAGGGTCGCGACGGGCGCATGCTTGTTCTGGGCAAAGTCGGAATAAAGGAACTCTCTTCGCATGCCGGAGTCGACTTTGCGGCGGCAACCGAGGCTGCGAACGTGGATCCGGGGGACTTCGCGATCCCTGCCAGGCGCTTCGTTCTGTGCAATGGCTGGCAGTCGTGGTCCTTCGCGGGAGAGCTTTGTGGCCGCGAGCGCCCCCGCCGCGCCCTCAAGCCGCGCCTCAACCTCTTCGTCGACCATCCTGCCGAGCCCGAGCTTCGCGCCCTGGCGCGGCGGGGGCCAGGCCGACGCGCGGACTCCATGGTGTCGCATTTTTTCACGGTGCTGAGGGTCGGGGCCGCGAGGCTGGCCCTTGTCTCTATCGGCTCCGGTTTGCCCACATCGGGCTGCTCGCGCGCCTGCGATTCGCTCCCTCCAGTAACGTTTTTCATTGATTCCGGCACAATCCGCATCGCGGTTTTTGCAGATGGCGCCGCATTCAGGGAAGGCGAGCCAGTCGCCCGCATCGCCTTGCTGGCAGCGCCGGACTATTTTGCGCTTAAGGACAAGCTGGCGACGCTTTTCGATGCCCTGTCACCGAATCGTTTTTCTGCCCTTGAGTTTTTGTGGAAGGGCGCCGCCACCGAAGCCACTAAGAAAGCCGCCGCTACTGCAGCCACTGCACCCGCCGCAACTACACCTGCCGCCACTGAAGTCCCCGCAGCAACAAGCGCAAGCCAAACCCCCTCCATGATGGGCGGGTACGAGACCTGGTACAACCACTACCTGAAAATAGACGAAGTCATGGTCAAAAACGACCTTGTGGCTCTCGGCAAGACGCCTAACTTGCTGAACAGTTATTTTTCGTCACATGGCAAACCCCTTGTTTTTCAG
>JAFIHQ010000024.1 GCA_017849315.1 Treponema sp. | reverse complement strand
TAGACGAAGACAAACTCTACGAGACTAAATAAGGAGACAGACGCATGGAAATCAAAGCTTCAGATATAAAAAACCTGCGCGAACGTACCGGTGCAGGCATGATGGACTGCAAAAAGGCACTTACCGAAGCACAAGGCGATTTTGCGGGTGCGGAGAAGCTCTTACGCGAATGGGGCATGGCAGGTGTCGAAAAGCGCGCCGGGCGTGCCACCAACGAAGGCAAAGTTTTTGTCGCCGAAGCCAAGAACGCCATTTCTGCAGTAGAAATCGACTGCGAGACCGATTTTGTCGCGAGAAACGTCGATTTCAACGCTACAGGCAGCAAGGTTGCGCAAAGAGCTCTTGAACTCAAGGCGACTGAGCCTACGGAAGAACTCCAGACCATGGTCAAAGAGCTTGCTTCCATAATTAAGGAAAACCTCACCCTTAATCGAGTCGTGTATATGACGGCAGACAGCAACGAGTATCTGCACAGCTACATCCACGGTGAGGGAAAGATCTGCGTCATTGTCAAAGCCCGCGCAGACAAGCCGGAGGCTTTTGAAAACGAGAAAGTCAGGGCCTTTGTTCATGATGTCGCCCTGCATGTAGCGGCCTTTAACCCAATGTTCTTGGATCAGTCAAAACCGGATCCAAAGTGGGTAGATGAACAAAAAGAGATCTTTGCAAAACAGGTAGAACTGGACGAGAAAGTTAAAGGGAAACCCCAAAAGGTTATTGACGGCATTCTTCAGGGAAAAATAAAGAAGCTTATGTCTGAAGTTTGTCTAAAGGATCAAGGCTTTGTTCGCGATGAAAAAATGAGTGTCGCGACAGCCATGGACGCGGTAAAACGCGAAACCGGGTTTGACTTCGATATAGTCGATTTTACTTATATTCGCGTCGGAGCAGAGGCCTAAGGGGCAAAAACCGGGAACTTGAGGTGTCAACTCCTCAGGTTCCCAATTTTTTATCTAGACAGTATCTATGGGGAGGGATTATGGAATCCACACAGTCAACATGCGAAGACCGAATGAAAAAGACAATTGCATCGCTGAAAGAAGAATTCAACACCATTAGAACGGGTCGAGCTTCGCCTGCTCTCCTCGACAAAATACGGGTTGATTACTATGGACAAAAGACTCCACTTTCCCAGGTTGCAACAGTTTCGGTGCCAGAGGCGCGCTTGATTGTCATTCAGCCTTGGGATCGGACTCTCTTCAGTGAGATTGAGAAAGCGATTTTAAAGTCAGAATTGGGTCTCAATCCATCAAATGATGGCAAAGTCATACGTATTGCCATTCCACCCCTCACCGAGCAACGCCGCAAAGAGCTTGTGAAGACTGCCCGTTCCATTGCAGAGCAAGCCAGAGTGGCTGTGAGAAACATACGGCGTGACGGCCTCGAAGAACTGAAAAAGCAACAGACGGCAGGTGGAGTTCCTGAGGACACAATTAAGAAAGAAGAAGAGGAATTACAGAAACTGACGGATTCCTACATCGCTCAGATCGGTAAGATTCTTGAAGAAAAAGAAAAAGAGATAATGGAAGTCTGACTTTTTGCAGAATTTGTGAATTTCTTGTTTTTGTTTTTCGTCGCCGAGCTCGTGCATAATCGTGCATAATGAGGCATATGAACACTAACTTAAGTTTGCCAGGGCATGTAGCCATCATAATGGATGGCAACGGACGTTGGGCCTCAGCCAGGGGACTACCGAGAACCGAAGGACACCGTGAAGGGCTCACTGCGGCCAAGAGGATCGTCAAGTTTGCATCTTCACTTGGTATTTCTTACCTGTCGCTTTACACCTTTTCTACTGAAAATTGGCGTCGTACTCAAGAAGAAGTGGGATTTCTGATGGGCCTTATAAGGAACCATCTTAAAGCGGAACTGGACTTCTATCGCGAGAATGAAATCAAAGTTGTCCATTCCGGGCAGCGCGATGGGTTGCCAAAAGATATACTCAAAGAAATAGACGATATTGTTCTCGAAACTGCACATTTTCCTGGCCTTGTCGTAAACCTGGCCATAAACTACGGGGGGCGAAACGAACTGGCCAGGGCTGTTTACAAAGCCTTAGATGCCGGCGAATCAAAAGAATCCTTCAAAGATCCTACTAAAGCTGAAAAAACCATTTCGTCGTATCTGGACCATCCAGAGATTCCCGATCCTGACCTCATCGTTCGCACAGCCGGTGAGTACAGAATCTCGAATTTTCTTTTGTGGGAATCGGCCTATTCGGAGTTGTTTTTTTCTACAAAGTTCTGGCCAGATTTCTCCGAAGACGATTTCCAAATGGCACTCGACAGCTATGCAGGGCGTAAACGTCGATTCGGAGGACTAGGATGACCCAGAACACGCTGCAACGGCTGTTGTTGTTTTCATTGGGAGTGCCGCTTTTTATACTCGTCGTGCTTTTTGCCTCGTTTGCCCGCGATATTCTGTTGGTAGCCTTTATACTTGTAGTGCAGTACTTTGCCATTCGGGAGATGACCTCGATGTTCTTGGACCGTGGTATCAGGGTCAAGGGAAAAACCACGGCAGTCTTATCGTTCCTTTTGAGCGGGTCAGTGTATCTCTACCCGTGGATCAACCAGTATCTTGGGCTGTCATTCTCCACAATCGAGTTCTTTTTCCTTTTGTGCATGCTGTTCAGTCTCATCACGCTGGCGCCCTTTGCCTTTTCTTCTGCAGCAAGAATTGGTGAGATCTTGCCCGAAGTCTCCGCAAACCTTTTCATGTTCTTTTATTGTGGTATCTTAGGATCTTTCATCATTTATATAATTTCGTGTTTTGGCCAACTCAAGGCTCCAGTTTTTACGTTTGCACTCCTGACCTTTGGAAATGACAGCCTTGCCTGGCTTGTGGGTAATACACTTGGTAAACGTAGAAATATTACGGCGGTCAGTCCCAACAAGAGTCTTGAGGGCTTTGTAGGCGGGGTCTTAGGTTCACTCATCGGAAGTGTCTTGGCTTTCTTCCTTTTCCCCGAGGCAAATTTCGGCTCAATATGGAGAGTGCTGTTGCTGGGGTTGAGCATGTCGATTTTTGTAATCGTAGGAGATCTTGTGGAAAGCGCCCTAAAAAGATCTGCAGGCGTCAAAGACTCCAGCACGATTGTGCCAGGAAGAGGGGGCGTACTCGATTCGTTCGACAGCTTGCTTTTTTCATCGCCTATCTTTGTCTTCGCTTCCCTGGTAGCAGGTTTCTTCCCTGCTCCTTGAGTGCTATTAAGCAATGAACCGAACAAAGAAAATCGTTGTCCTTGGCGCAACAGGATCAATCGGTAAACAAACTCTCACCTGCGTCGATGATGCGAACCGTCTCAGACCTGGCACCTTCGAGATTGTAGGGCTATCGGCGTACTCCAATGTCCAGGCGCTTGCGGAACTTGCAAAGCGATACCCCAAGGCAGGACTGGCTTGTGTCGGTCTATCGATGACAGGCAGTGCACCTACTTGCTCGAATCTGGGAACACGGTGGTTTTTTGGTCCCGATGCCATCAGAAAACTCCTGGATTCCCTAGAAGCCGACTTGGTGGTCAATGGCGTTGCAAGTGCCGCAGGGTTCCTTGCGTCGATTCTTGCACTTGAACACGATTGTGACCTTGCGCTTGCAAACAAAGAGTCCGTAGTCATGGGATTCAGTCAGATAAAAAAGTTGGCAGACGCAAAAGGGCTTTCTATTATCCCTGTAGATTCAGAACATGCTGCGCTTTTTCAACTCACTTCGAGAATTGGCACGCAGTCCATAACCGAACTAACACTGACAGCCTCGGGTGGGCCATTCAGAACAATGCCACTCGAACAACTTAAGGCTATCACCCCAGAAGACGCTGCCCGACACCCGGTTTGGAAAATGGGGAAAAAGATCAGTATCGACTCTGCTACGCTTGCCAACAAAGGCCTGGAACTTATAGAAGCCGTGCGGCTTTTCTCAATGCCGGAAGATCGCGTAAGTATCCTTATTCACCCGGAGAGTATTGTCCACGCCCTTGTTAGGACGAAGGATTCGGCACTTTACGCCTATATGTCAGAACCGGATATGAAGTTGCCCATCAATATCGCTCTCAATTGGCCTGAAGAGGAGCCGGCCTTATACGGACGGTTGGATCTGGCCGGCAAGATTCTGCATTTTGAAGCCCCCGATACCGGGCGATTTCCCATGTTGAGGCTGGCAAGAGAAGCCCTAAGGCTGGATGAAGCGGTTACCAACGCCTATAACGCAGCTAACGAAGTAGCAGTTTCGGCTTTTGTGGAACACCGCATTCTTTTTACACAGATTCCTGAGGTAGTTGAAAACACCCTGTCGAAAAATTGGAGTTTGGAGACAGCCGATATCGACAGTATATTTGAGATAGATGCACGTGCGCGGCACTACGCTGAAGAGTATGTAAGGAAAGTCTCATGTTGAACGTTATCTTGGGTCTGATTGGCTTATCAATTATCGTTGTTATTCATGAATTTGGCCACCTTCTGGCCGCCCGGGCGAATGGAGTGGAGGTTGAGGCATTTTCAGTGGGTTGGGGACCCACGCTGCTTTCTACAAAACGAGGCAGGACAGAATGGAAATTGTCGGCTTTTCCCCTTGGTGGGTACTGCAAGATGAAAGGCGAAGATGCGTTTAAAACTGCCCTGGAACAAAACCTGCCCACACTCCCAAAAGAAGAAGGTTCTTTCTATTCCGCGTCCCCTACCAGAAGGATTGGCATTCTTGCTGCGGGACCGATTATGAACTTTGTGTTCGCTATTGTGCTTTCCACCATTGTTGCCCTTGTGGGTACGCAAGTCCATACAATATCGAATAAGATCATCCTCGCAAGCGAATACGGTGGAACTATCGGCGGAAATACGGAACAGAACGTCCAGAATCCCGCAGACATTGCTGGGCTTCGAACAGGGGATATAATCACCAAAATCGATGATGTGGAAATCAAGGACTATTCCGATCTGCAGAGAATGATAGCCATGAATGGCGGGAAGACCTTGCATATGACAGTCTTGCGTGATGGGACTCCCGTTGAAATCACCATCACGCCTCGACTTGATAAAGCCACAGGTCAGGGTTTGATAGGAATTTATGGCTGGGTGGATCCCGTAGTCGAGTCTGTAGAAAAAGGTAGCGCGGCGTCAATTGCAGGTTTGGAAAGCGGGGATGCAATACTCGAAGTGGATGGGAAGCCTGTTAATCACAGCATTGATCTTGCAAAATACTTGGAAAACCAACCGGAGCGGATCAACCTGACTATTCAGCGGGGAACTGAGAAAATAGAAAAGACGCTTGTACTCACCTATAAAGGGAGCGACCCAACGACTGCCGAGTCAAACCTTGGCATTGTCTTTAAGACTATCACCAAGACAACGAAAGCCTCGTCCCTGGGAGAGGCTGTTATAATGGGAGCCAGCACCACATGGGAAACGTTTGTATTAAGCATCAAGAGTATTGGGCTTTTGTTCAGTGGTATTGACGTTTTTTCCGCTGTCTCTGGGCCGGCGAGAATTACCTACATGGTTGGCGCGAGCGCTTCCGAGAGTTTCAAGCAGTCAGGAATAGCGGGTATTCTGCCGATTTTCAGTTTCTTGGCACTTATTTCGGTCAGCCTGGGTTTTATGAATCTCTTGCCGATACCGGCTCTCGACGGTGGACAGATAGTTCTATGTCTTGCAGAGCTTGCCAATCGCGAGCCACTTAAAGTGAGAACGCTGTATCGGTATCAGTCTGCCGGGTCCATTATCGTGCTGGCTTTGATTATCGTGGCAACACTAAGCGATGTGCTTTTCTTTGTCAGAAGATAAATCCGTTTCGTTCAACAGTACGATGGCGTTCTTGAGTCCACTAACGTTCATGGCGCTCCATGTTCACGAACTTGGCAAGTGACGGCTTAAACCAGACTGTGGTCTTCCCGATTGGGCCATTGCGCTGTTTGGCTACAATGAGTTCGGTCTCAATCTGATCCGACCGCTGGTCCGCTGTCTTGTTAAGCTCCCTGTCCCGATGCAGGAAGAGAATCAGGTCTGCATCCTGTTCGATCGAGCCACTTTCCCGAACATCGGCAAGGTTAGGCTGCTTGCCTTCCGCTTCGCGCTTCAATTGGGACAGCGCTACAATAGGGATTTTAAGCTCTCGGGCAAGCGCCTTTAGCGACCTCGAAATGTCTGCTATCTGTTCCCAGCGTGGAAGGTCCGAATTTTCGTGCGTGATTAGCGTTATGTAGTCAATGAAAATGATTTTGACTGACTGCTCCAAAACAAGGCGCCTAGCCATTGTTCGCAAGTCAAGAAGCTTCATATTGGGCATATCCACAATATAAAGAGGGGCCTCGTAGATGCGTCCTGCCGCATCCATGAGATCGCTAAGGTCGGTGCTTCGCAGCCGCCCCGTTCTGATGCGCTCGCCTGGAACACGGGACTCCGCAGACATGATGCGATTCATGAGGGCCATTTGGGACATTTCCAAAGAGAAGAACGCCGTTGGAATCTTGAGATCGATTGCAGCATGCATGGCAATGGTGAGCGCGAGCGCTGTTTTGCCGACCGAGGGCCTTGCGCCAATCACGATAAACTCGGAATTCTGAAATCCCGAGGTCATGGCATCGAGGTCCGTCAATCCCGACGGAATACCGGTAAAAGCGTTCGGATTGCTGCTGAGTTCTTCAATCAGAGAAATGGATTCGGGGATGAGCTCCTTGAGTGAGTGGTAGGTGGCGGTACGGCGGTTTTGGGTTATGTCGAAAATCTTGGATTGAATTTCATCAAGGATTGGGCCCGTTTCTTTTGATTCCTCATAGGCTAGAGAGGAAGCCTCAGCCGAGAGCTGTATAAGTTTACGCCGTATCGACATTTCCTGAATGATCTGCGCGTAATACTCGACGTTCGCGGCCGATGGAGTAACCGAAGTGAGGTTCGCCAAATAGCTTGGGCCTCCGGCCTTTTCCAAGTTTCCGGCGACGCGCATCTCTTCGGTCATTGTGATAAGGTCGGACCTAAGTCCTTTTTCGTGCAAAGAAACAATCGCTGTAAAGATTTCCTGATGGGCAGGAAGGTAGAAATCTTCTGCCCTAATATACCGCAAGACAAGGCCAATCGAATCTGGATCAAGCAAGAGCGCACCAAGGCAGGCCTGCTCAGCTTCCATGTTATGAGGAGGGACTTTATCTTTTAGCGTGCTTGAAGCCATGAATCAATTCCTAAAGGAAGAAACCAAAGGTGATGCTACCATAAAAGCGATTATAAGGTTACCAAAGAGAAAAAAATAGCGCCCACGGCTTCTAAAATACGTAATAATTTCAGAAGTCAGAGCGCTCTATAAGAACTAGATACACCTAAAAATCAGATCTACCAAGACAGCTCAGATTCTTCCAGCTTCAATTGCAGCTTCAAAAGCTGCGGCCTGCTCTTCTACACTTGCAGGTTCAGTTGACTCAGTTCTGGCTTTACGAACCCGCTGCTTTTTGGGTTCGTTCTGATCTTCCGTTGTCTTGGCAACCTTAGTCTCCTGTCCGATTATGGCGACTCTGATAACCGCTTCGTCCTTTTCATAAAGCCGGACAAGGACTCTGTAGTTACCTGTACTCTTTATGGCCCTGCCAGGAACTTCAATCCGTTTTCTATCGACTTCGATTCCTTTCTTAAGGAGTTCGTCAGCGATATTGGCATTGGTAACAGCTCCATAAAGTTTGCCATTCGCACCGGCCGGCATAACAATCGAAAGCTCTTCTGCCTCAAGTTTTTCCTTAAGAGACATTGAAGCCTTTCTCTTTTGCTCTTTGATAGCCTCGATCTCAGCCTTGCGCTTTTCAAAGAGGCGCACAGTTCTATCGTTATACACTACTGCCAGGTCGCGTGGCAAAAGAAAATTCCGCGCATAGCCAGGCGCAACATCCTTGACGTCGCCAATTTCTCCGAGACTTGGCACGTCTTGATTCAGGATGACTTTCATAATCTTACTCCTTTAAAGTTACGGTATGGAAACCATACCTCGGTAATGCCCAATAGGGGCAAAACGATCAAAACTACTGTGGCAACGGTCTGATTTAGTAAACAGAATACTACAAGAAGTGGCAGCAGGAGTCGAATCAGTCCTCCGCTTCTCAAACGCCGTAAGAAGAAATCCAAAATTCCCAGGCCCTGTGCGGCATAGAGAGCGGCCAAGAAAAGTGCCATATTCCACACGATTGAGGCTACAGGACCATCTTGTTTGAGGGCGACAATCAGGAAAAGTCCGGTCCATGTCAACAAGGTGGGCCACAATAAGAAAAAAGGAACGTAGACGTTTATTGCGCCATGCATTTGCAACGCACTCGGATCCAAACTGGCCGATCTGATAGCCTTGAGTCTTGCAAACGTATTGCCCGTAGACCAGTTAAGCGCCAGAAAGCCCAAAAGAATCGGCGCATACGCTGACTTTATTGCCCTCATCGCAAAATCAAGCGTCGTATGAACAAGACTAGCATCGATTTGCTGGCCCGTTACATTGTTCAAGCTTTCCTGAACGATACTCTCAAGGCCAGTTACAACGTCATGGTTCATGAGCATTTTGTTCAAGAATGGCCACGCAATCGCGGCAAGCACCGCAGAGACGGCGACCAATTTTTGACCTTCACTAAGCCTACCAAGACCACTATTGATAAACCAGAGCGCCACCATGAGAACCATCGGAGGCAAAATGCTTGCTGCAAGCAAACCAGGATTAAGCGGAGAAAAATCGTTCAATCCGAACAAGGCGGCCAAAACTACAATTAATAGGCTTGCAATGCTTGCGACTAACCCACTCTTCTTGCCTTTATTTGCATAAGCGTACTGCAGGGGAGCTAAGAACAGGAAAGCCAGAGCGTAAGTGGCATAGAGCACGCCAGACAAAACCCCATAGAGTACATCGAACACAAGATCCTTCTGACCGTGTTTTTCTTGCCCCAGATTGCTCACCACTCCACTCCGTTTCGACTCAGTTGTCTTAAATCAGGACTATCGTTCACTTTACAACGTACGGCAACAGCGCCAACGCTCTTGCCCGCTTAATGTTAACCGCCAGTTCGCGCTGATGTTTAGCACAGGTACCCGTAATTCTGCGCGGAAGAATCTTTCCGCGTTCGGTAGTGTACTTACGCAGCGTATCTGCATCCTTATAGTCTATCTTTGCTTTCTGGGTGCAGAACTTACAGACCTTCTTCTTGAAGAAAGTCTTGCCCTTGCGTAAACCACCACTACGATCATCCTGCTCTCTACGCGCATCGCTCTGATCGCCGTCGCCTCGTCCGGCAGATCTCATATCCATCATTTCTTCTTTTGTGTCAGACATAACAATTCTCCTTAAGACTTGCAGAAAACCTCAACTAGAAGGGGATGTCGTCATCGAAGGTTGGAACATTGTTACCATCCATATTCGATCTTGGCTCGGGTGCAGCTTCGTACGAAGATTGAGAACTGCGTTGAAAGTTCCCATTTCCCTGCCCTCCAGAAGCGCTACCCAACAATCGCACATTTGTGGCATTGATTACCACCTTACTCCGTGACTGACCATCTTGATCCCAACGATCCTGCCTGAGCTCGCCTTCAATGGCAACCTGTTGTCCCTTGGTTAGGTATCTGTTTATGGCTTCGGCACCCTTGCCCCAATAATCAACCTCAAAAAAACTTGTCTCATCTACCCATTGATCATCCTGCTTCCGCGAACGATTGACCGCAATGGAAAATCGCGCTATCGGCATACCGGACTTAGTGTATTTGAGCTCCGAGTCTCGGGTGAGTCTGCCAACCAAAACGACAACATTGATGTCGCGCACCTAAGGCCTCCTTAGATCAGGCTTCTTGCTTGACCAACAAGTATTTTAGAATGTTCGGGTTAATCTTGAACGCCTTTTCCATCGGAGCAACACTCTGTGGCTCCAAGCTGATCCTATAGAGCACGTAATGACCCCGCTGGCGTTTTTTGATTGGATACATGAGGGGACGATCCCCCATGTCTTCTTCTTTGACATCAGTGGCACCGAACTGTGCAAGTTCTGCGGCCACTGATTCCTTGCCTTTAAGGAATTCCGGTTCCTCCGAAGGCAGGATAGTGACTAGTTCATACTGTCTCATTCATTCCTCCCTGTGGGCTTGCCCATCCATACGGATGGGTTTGATTCAGTCACGGCTTAAAAAGTAACCCGGACTGGATAAAGAGGGCTTTATCTTATAGCATAAAAGCGTATTCCTATGCAAGACTTGCAATAAATAGTCGGACTCCTCATAATACTGCAACTTATTCTGGAGGGAAAATGTCTACGTTGATCGAACCCCGCGTCCTCAAGGGTTTTAGGGACTACTTGCCATCGGCCGAGCTGGCGCGAGCCGCGCTGACAGACAAATTGGAAGCTACTTTCAGGTCTTTCGGTTTTGTTCCGATCGATACTCCTGCCCTCGAATATGCCGAGATTCTCTTAGGCAAAGGAGGTGGTGAGACAGACAAGCAAGTATACCGCTTTAAAGACAATGGAGGGCGCGACGTGGCCTTACGTTTTGACCTGACCGTCCCATTTGCCCGATTTATGGCGGAACACTACAACGAGCTTTACCTACCCTTCCGACGTTATCACATAGCCAAGGTCTGGCGGGGCGAGAACACGCAGCGCGGACGATACCGCGAGTTTATGCAATGCGATTTCGACGTTGTCGGGACCGACAGCGCTTCGGCCGACGCAGATATCGTTCTGACGATCGCAACTGCAATGCAGACGCTCGAGGTAGGCGCGGTTCGCATCCGGGTAAACCACCGGGGTCTCATGAACCGCTTTCTTGCAGCACAGGGTATTTCGGAGAAGTTGGTGCCCGTCTTAAGGATTATCGACAAACAAGAGAAAATAGGACCGGATGAAACGCGGGAGCTGCTCACGCAGGAAGTCGGCCGACCTTTGGCGGACAGAATTATCGATTTTGTAACTCCTGAAGAAGATTCTTCCAAGACCCTTGGCAAGATGCTGGAGCTCTGTGGAAAGGACGATGCAGAAGCACAAGCGGCAGCCAATAGACTTTCGGAAGTTTTTTCAATTGTCAACGCTTGCGGCTTGGGTGCGTCAGTGTATCTTGACCCGGCCATCACAAGGGGACTCGACTACTATACGGGCATAGTTTTTGAAACTACTTTAGTCGCTATGCCAGAAATCGGCTCTGTTTGTTCGGGCGGACGCTACAATGAGCTTGCAAGTCTTTATACTACAAAGGAATTACCCGGTGTCGGCGCCGCAATAGGCCTTGACCGTCTATTGGCGGCACTCGAAGCGCTCGGAAAACGGGAACAGGCGCAGCCTTTACCGCTTGTCCTCATCATAAACGACGGCAGTGTGGCACTTTCTTTGCTCCACAAGGAAGCCCTCAGGTTACGACAGGAAGGAATTTCCTGCGAAGTATTTCCAGAAGCAAAAAAACTGCCTCAGCAATACTCCTATGCCGAAAGAAAGAACATTCCTTTTGCCCTTCTGTTTCAGAATATTGAGGCAGGCCATAAGGTGGACCAAGACAATGAACCGCACTTAAGCAAGTTCCCTCTTCGTGATCTGAAAGAACGTCAAACTCAAGAATTCGACTCTTTTGAAAAACTCGTACTTTTCCTGAGAAATTTCAGAGCCAATCCTGGTATGATTGCATCCAGCACCGAGCTATGACAACCGAGCTATGACACAAGAGGCACGGGACACCATGTCCAAACAAGACAGCAAAAAGAGTATCGCGAACAACCTTATACAGGACGTTACAGAGAGAAAACGGCCAATAAAAACTTATGTCGTCCGCTCAGGAAGGATGACGGAGGCCCAAAAGCGGGCAATAGCACTGTATGGCCACGACTACATTATTCCGTTTACAGGTGAACCTGTGGACCTGCCCACGATTTTTCCAAACGAAAGGCCTGTTGTAATGGAAATCGGTTTCGGCATGGGGCAAGCGAGCTGGCAAATAGCACTTTCCAGACCCCAATTCAACTATTTGGGAGCGGAAGTCCATGCCCCGGGTGTCGGCAGGCTCCTTTTAGAGCTAAAAGCGCACGGCATTTTAAACTTCAAGATCTTTCAACATGACGCTTTAGAGATACTAGAGACAATGATCCCCCAAGAATCGCTGGCGGGTTTTCACATTTTTTATCCCGACCCATGGCCTAAAAAAAGGCATCATAAGCGCAGGCTCATGCAGAAAGACCACCTCAATTTGATGATTTCCAGGCTCAAACCTGACGGCTATCTGTATTTTGTGACGGACATTGAAGAATATGGCCGTTCGACCTTGGAACTGCTTTCTGCGACGCCATCCATAAAAAATGTCTACGATGGTTTTGCATCGGGAATTACGTGGCGGCCAGAAACCAAGTTTGAACATAAAGCCCGGCTCCGTGCCCATGAGACGCTGCCCCTGGGCTCCGACGCCGCAGTACAAGAGCTCAAGACCGCATGGGAACTCTTTTTCAAAAAGCTCTAAGCACTCTTAAGGCGCTTAATAGAAACATTAAGGATTCGATATCCAATAATTGTACCTTAATTTGAAAATCGAAGCCTATTCGAAAACAGAATCCAGTTTTCTGTATAGTTGGCCAATTCTTTCCCGGTTTTCCCTACTAATGGACCCGTCAGCAGCAGCGTCTGCAAGACTCTCCAAACTGGCGATGGTCTCGTTAAGAGCGGTATGAAAACCACGAGATATTCTGAACCAGAATACTCCATTCCCATCGGTGTAAAGCGTGACAAAACCGAGTTGACGGGTTTTCTGTTTGTCCTTTCCCTTCTCTTTTGGAACAGCAATTTGTAAAACATGCTCCAACTCATTTATTAAGCTGTTTAAAACGCCAATATTGATCCGCGGAAGGGAAGACTGGGGATTCGACTCCTCGCCAGGGACACTAAACACCTCGAAGTTCTGCCCGCGGGGCCAATCCCGTGACAGATCGCGCTCGGGCTCAAGCCAGTTGGCAATTCTAATGATCGTTGACAGTTTTTCTCCTGCCAGAAGCTCATAGTTTTGATAGACAACCGTAGCAACCAGGCTCTTGTATGGTGTGGAACTCTCGGTCTCAAGGTTAGCACGTGCCTTCTTGAAACTCTCCCAATCCAAAAGAACTCGCCGCTTCTTGCCTCGCCCAGTAACCGTGAAGGTAAATCCGCCAATTTGTATGGTGTTCGTCAAATCAATGGGTTGGCCCTGCGCCTTTTCGCCCATCCCTGCCTTACTCATCCGCCTTTCGCTGAGCTCGCCTGCTGTTTCCGTCTCTTTGACGCGGGTACGTCGTGAATGCCCAACCGCAACAGCCTTTTCTTCCTTAAGTCGACGGCTCCCAGTCCCGAGAAGCCCCTGTGCGACAAGGGGTGAGATACGCTTTAGAAGTTCTCTAGGTAACGGCGAAACAGACATGGCATACATTCTGGTGGTCCTTACGATTTCACCTGCCACAATAAAGTCCGGGTTTTCGCGGAACATCACCGATCCAGGATGAATCTGGATTTTTTCCACTGTAAGGGACCGGTAGAGTCCCCGCTCCTGCCTTGCGCAGACAAACTGAATGAGGCCGCGCGAAATCGCACAAAGATAGTCGTAGAGCGATCCGCCTTTGCCGATTGGGATGCCCATTTCGGAGACAGTGACTTCCAACTGCTCATTGATTCGCACAATCTCGTAAAGCGTCCGCTCGTCCAGAAAGTTCTTGTCACAAAACTTTCTCTTATCTTGAGCTCCGACAAATTGATCATAGATATGGAGGTAGGATACAAAGTCGCCTAAGGGATCCCGAAACGCATGATGTGCCTTACGTGCTTCCATCTCAAGCCCTGGCGGAAGCACGTAAGGACTCATTGTGGAAAGAAATGCAGCAGCCACGAGAACTTCATGGATCACGTCCGGGTAGCGCATAATGGCCTCTACAATCATGCGCGAGAGCCTCGGAAGAAGCGGGAATTCGCACATCATTTTGCCAATTTCGGAGAGGTTTCTTTCTGGTGTAAGGGCATCCAGGAGATTGAGCACGTCGATGGCGCCCATGATGCCAGCCTTGGGCGGTTTGGAGATGAAGTCGAAATCTTCAAAGTCCGTAATACCCAACTCAGCCATTCTTAGTACTACTTCGGAAAGGTCGGTACGATAAATCTCTTCTGTAGTAAAGAGCGGCCGACTTTCAAACTCCTTTCTTGGATAAAGCCGATAGCAGACTCCAGGACGCGTGCGCCCTGCCCTGCCCTTTCTTTGGTTGCAAGATGCCTTGGAAATAGGTACCTCGATGAGGCTCGACGTAAAGGTCTTGGGGTTGTAATAATTCAGTTTGGCAAGGCCAGAATCGATAACGACCGTAATACCATCGATGGTCACGCTTGTTTCAGCAATATTTGTCGCAATAACGACTTTCGTTTTGCCAGGAGGTGCTGGATAGAAGATTTTTTCCTGTTCGTCTTTCCCAAGCCGCGCGTAAAGCGGAATCACTTGCAGCTGATCGTAGAAATCTGAGTCGGCAAGGCGCTGCCAACATTCTTTTATAGTTTTTTCGCCTGGCAGAAAAACAAGAATGTCGCCAAACTCCCCTTGTCGGCGACTGGCAAGCACTCGACCTATGACGGAGATTATTTTTTCGTAAAGCGCTTCATCGCTGTAGCGCAAACGCCCAATACTGTCCCCTGACTTCACTTTGTCAGCATGACTCACTTGATCTTGATCGAAATGATTGCCGTTGTTCTGAACGCTAGCAGAGCCATTCGCAGAATTGCTGCCAGTGCCATTCGTGGCTTGTCCTACCTCGACGATAGGATCATAGATCACAGTGACTGGAAACGTTTGGGTTTCTATTTTGACTATTGGACATTCACCAAAGTACTCCGAAAAAACCTCTGCATTGATGGTCGCCGAAGAAATAATCACCTTGAACTCTGGCCTCACCTCAATGACTTTCTTGAGAAGACCCAGAATAAAGTCGATATTAAGGCTCCGTTCGTGCGCTTCGTCGACGATTATAATGCCATACTTTGAAAGATAAGGGTCGAGTTTCATCTCCTGCAAGAGGATGCCATCGGTCATTATCTTAATCCGGGTCTCTTCGTTCGTCTGGTCTTCAAAGCGCATTTTGTACCCAACCAGTCCCGGAATCTTAGTCCCAAGCTGCTGGGCTATATAATCGCTGACCGACAAGGCAGCAATCCGTCGCGGTTGGGTAACGCCCAAAATACCATTCTTGTCGTAACCGGCTTCATGCAGAATGATAGGCAACTGTGTTGTCTTGCCGGAACCCGTTGGGCTCTCAACCACAACTACTTGGTTGGAAGCGAGCGCTTCCAGAATTTTGTCTTTTTGCTGATAAACAGGCAGTTCATGAGGATTCATAGTACCATTTTACAACAAATGTTAAAAAATGTCAGGACACGTAGCAAAAACCCGTAGGAAAATTGAGACGCCGATGTTATAGTTCACGGTATGGGATTCCAACTTGGCCAAGACGGTATGCATGAGAGCGCCGCCTTTTTGACCGTAACAGAATTGACCTCGCTTATCAAAGGGAACCTTGAAGCCAATTTCCCGGACGTGACAGTGGAGGGCGAAATCTCTAACGCAAAGCTTGCAAGTTCGGGGCATTTGTACTTTTCGCTTAAAGACGAAAATGCGCTCATACAGGCGGTAATGTTTAAGTCGAGGATGACGGGCTTGAGTTTCTCGCCCTCGGATGGACTCAGAGTTCGTGCACGCGGTGCGATATCCGTTTATCCGCAACGGGGACAGTATCAACTTGTAGTGCAATCGCTTCGCAAAGCAGGCACAGGCGACATTTTGGCCATGCTGGAAGAGAGAAAACGAATTCTCGCCGCGCAAGGCTATTTTGACCAAAATAAGAAAAAACCCCTGCCGCGATTTCCCGAACGGGTTGCGGTCATAACGAGCCCGACCGGCGCCGCAATCCATGACATACTCACGGTATTGCAGCGCCGAAACGCCTGCATTGATGTAGTCATTTTCCCTACTCCCGTACAGGGAGCCGAGGCGGCTCCAACCATAGAAAGGCGCATACAACAGGCCAACCGCTATGCTGATATCGATGTCATTATCCTCTGCCGTGGCGGAGGTTCGCTCGAAGACTTACTGCCTTTTTCAGAAGTGTCAGTCGTCAAAGCCATAGCGGCGTCGCGAATCCCCGTTGTCAGCGCTGTTGGGCATGAAATAGACTGGGCACTTTCGGATTATGCTGCCGATTTGCGGGCGCCAACTCCCTCCGCCGCTGCGGAAATGGTGGCTGAAAGTAGTGATTCCATTTTGCGTGAAATACAACAATTCCAGATCACCCTTAAGAGCGCACTAAAGTCCAGACTCGACACGCTTGAGTCGGAGCTTAAGGTTTTTTCTCCGGAATTGGTGAAGTCACGGTTTGATCTTTTGTCCCTCCCACTAGTAACCCGCGTAGACGAAG
Organism: Treponema sp.; assembly: GCA_017849315.1. Lineage (GTDB taxonomy): Bacteria > Spirochaetota > Spirochaetia > Treponematales > Rectinemataceae > JAFIHQ01. The sequence goes on along the minus strand of JAFIHQ010000024.1, from coordinate 2,390 downwards.
CTAACGAAATTCTTGTTAATGTAATGAATAAGACTCTGACAGAACTTGGCAGAAGAGTTGAACTTGCAAGTGGCATACTGGAGACAGCAAGCCCGCAAGCTATCTTGCGTCGCGGTTTTTCGATTGTGCGGCACAGTATCGGCTTAAGTGAGAACCTGCAAGAGCTTTCAGCCGGCCAGGTGGTTCGTTCTGCTTCTCAACTTGGCCAGGGCGATCTCATTGACATAACGTTTGCAAAAGGGAGTGCGACAGCAAACGTAAAGGAGATTAGAAAATGAAGAATTTCGAAAAACGCTTGGAACGCCTTGAATTTCTGGCCGAGAAAATAAAAGAACCAGACTTGCCCATCGAGGATGCTATGTCCGTATTTGAAGAGGGAATGAAGCTCTCGAAGGGCCTCAAAAAGGACTTGGAGACCTTACGTGGAAAGGTGGAGATTATCATCAATAGTGCCGACGACGAGTCCGCGACTCCTATCGTAGTGCCGTTTGAGGAGGCAGGTTCGAACGAAGAAAAGGCTTAAGTGGCCCTTTATTTATTATCATCTATTATCTATGCATCTATGCCGAAATGGCGAAGTATTTGAGGCACAAGCGCTTTGTCGCTTTCTACAAGGTCGATGCCATGGATGTCCGGTGCATCTATCCACCCCAGCTCGGTGTGTTCGTGCAGCTCAAAAATGCAGCCTTCAGGGATAGAAAGCTCCCATGCGGCAAGTACGCGTTCCCCCGAATTCGAAAAAAACCGACTTGTGGCAATAAGGCGTAATGGCTCGATTTCTATTCCGAGTTCCTCCATGAATTCCCGCCGTAAGGCCTGCGCATCTGTCTCGCCAGGCTCTACCTTGCCGCCCGGAAATTCCCAGCGTAACCCAATTGCACCGCCAGCTTTTCTTTTGGCTACAAGAAACCTGCCGTTTTTGTAAACTATGCCTGCAATTGATCGCGCCGTTGCTTCAGCCATTTCTCCTCCGATTGTTCGTGTTGTTAGCGTGGGCTGCTCTTCCCAGTATCTTCCCACACTCTGGAACGAGATCCGAAGCAGCAAACCATCCTAAGCGATGGGCAAGATTAGCGCCCGCTACCCCGTGAGCTACGACTGCTGCGCATGAAGCCTCAAAAGCGATATCGTCCTGGGTGAGACCAATACCCTCACGATTCTCATGGTCTTTTGCCTCGTACACAGCCAAAATGCCAGCCAACAATCCAGAAAGGACGTCGCCAGAGCCAGCTATCCCCAGGGCAGGGTTTCCTCCGTCCCAAACGGCAATCCTTCCCTTAGGTGAGGTAATCCAAGTCACATGACTCTTGTAGACGACCTCTGCATTGTACCGATTCGCCGCCTTGGATACGCCTGCCCAAAAAGTGTCAAAAGCTCCAGTTTGACCAGCTTCTCCACATAAGGTCTTGTACTCTCCGGGATGCGGCGTTAGCACAAGCGGATGGCTTCTCTCACAAGCAACCTTTTCCATGCCGTACACAAGTCTTAGTGCATCCGCGTCCAGCACAAGAGGAACTTCTGTGCGGAGAATGCTCTCCAGATTGTCCTTTCGGCGTTGCGACAACCCCCAACCCGGCCCGGCAAGAATGGCATCGTAAGGCACAAGATCGCTTTTTGACGCTTCCAAGAAAAAGTCTTCTTCTGGTCGAACGATCACCGAGGGGAGAGTTGTGGCGGTGGCATTGTAAAGTTCATCCTCCACAAAGAGGGTGACATATCCTGCGCCTGAAACGAGAGCCGCTCGTGCACATTCGATTGCGGCGCCAAGTCTGCCCCTGGATCCTGCGAAAATCGCAAGCCTACCACGGCTTATCTTGTACGCAGACCGCGAGATGGAAGGGTTCAGTTTTGCAAGGTCACACGCTTCGAGTCGTACCACGGAAGCATTCTCCTCAAAAAGAGTCTTTTCCACCAGGTCTTTTGGGAAAACGTCGTCGACCCTGATAATTGAGCCACAGGCTTCACGGGCATCAGGAATAAAGTACTCAACTTTGGTGGGGCTCAAAGAGAGGGTGATATCCGCCTGGACGCACAATTCGCCTTTTCTGTACCCGCCCCAGAGTCCAGAGGGCAAATCGATCGAAATAATCGCGGGACGATGTGCCAGTTTTCGCAGTTCGTTGATGGAGACAATCATGCTTGCAGCTTCTTCGAGCGGCTCTCCTTTGATACCGGAACCGAGCACACCGTCAAGGATAATGTCTACGCCTTGAGCTGCTTCCCCACATTCTAGTATCCCAATGTGCTGCGGTAATGGTTTCTGCCAATCGCCCCAGTCGTGAATCCTAACGCCGGTCTGCATGACTATATCGCGCTGTTTTGTACAGGCGGGACTTAGGGGCCCTTTTGAAACGAAAGCATCTATGTTGTGGATGCCAAATGACCAGGCG
>JAFIHQ010000152.1 GCA_017849315.1 Treponema sp. | reverse complement strand
TTACGCCTACCAGTCCCTCAAAAAGCAATTCGACGATATTGCCGAGCTGCGTTTTATCTTTACCTCGCCAACCTTTCTCAAGGAAAAAGCCCCAAAAGACAAACGGGAGTTCTACATTCCGCGCCTCGAACGCGAACGCTCGCTTTACGGCACTGAATTCGAGGTAAGACTCCGCAACGAACTCACGCAAAAAGCGATTGCGCGCGAATGCGCCGATTGGATTCGCGCCAAAGTCCACTTTCGTTCCAACCTCACAGCTGGCAACATCATCGGTTTTATGAATATTGCTGGTGACGAACCAATAACGTATACTCCGCTCCAGGGCTTTACCACTGCTGATATTGGCTGCGAACGCGGAAACAACATCATCAACCCCGTCAATAAGATTTACGCACCTATCTCGGAGCAGTACCTCCGCATGTTCGACCAACTATGGAACGACAAAACACTTCTGCAAGACGTGACCGACCAGGTCATCGATGGGATTACCGCCGCCTACGACGAAAATGCGCCCGAATTCATCTATTTCGTTGCAATATACAATATCTTCAACGAATTCCTTGAAGATATCTCCGAGGATGTTCTGCCAAACGAGGCAACAGGCTTTCGGGACAGCAAAATCTGGAACATGCTTTACGACTTTCAGAAAGACGCAGCGCTTGCCATCATCAATAAGCTGGAAACCTTTAACGGATGCATCCTGGCGGACAGTGTTGGCCTTGGCAAAACGTTTACGGCGCTCGCAATTATCAAGTATTACGAAAATCGCAACCGCTCCGTGCTCGTACTCTGTCCCAAAAAACTGGCAAACAACTGGAACACCTTTAAGGGCAATTATGTCAACAATCCGATCGCATCCGACCGCCTGCGTTATGATGTTCTGTACCACACCGATTTGTCGCGGAACCATGGAGAATCGAACGGAATCGATTTGAGCAGATTGAACTGGGGCAACTATGACCTTGTCGTTATTGACGAATCCCACAATTTCAGAAATGGCGGCCAGGTTTATGGCGAAGATCGTCGAGAAAACCGATACCTGCGCTTAATGAATCGCGTCATTCGCTCAGGGGTAAAAACAAAAGTCCTGATGCTCTCCGCTACGCCGGTAAACAACCGCTTTGTCGATCTGCGAAACCAATTGGAACTCGCCTACGAAGGTGATCCGAATCTCATAAACGCTAAGCTCGGCACTACCCACTCCATCGACGAGATATTCAAGAACGCTCAAACTACCTTTAATCAATGGAGCAAACTCGAAGAAGGCAAACGCACCACGGAAGCGCTCCTCAAAGCTCTGGACTTCGACTTCTTTAAATTGCTTGACAGCGTAACCATCGCGCGCTCCCGGAAGCACATAGAAAAATACTACAACATGGACAAAATCGGCTCGTTCCCGGAACGGCTAAAACCAATATCGTTGCAGCCACATTTAAGTGACTTAGATAATGCAATCAGTTACCACGAAATCTATGAAGAGCTCATGCGGCTCAACCTTGCGGTGTACATCCCCACCGATTTTGTTTTTCCCAGTAAGATCAATAAATATGTGGACACGTCACTGAATATCAACCGTGCAGGGCGCGAAATGGGCATTCGCCGCCTTATGAGCATCAACTTACTCAAACGACTCGAGAGTTCTGTGGCATCGTTCAGGCTTACCCTTGAGCGAGTACTAAAGCTGATCCAAGACACCATCGCGGAGATAGATGCGTATGAACGCGGTGGAGCTTCCGTCATTGATGCACAAGAACTGGCCGGCGACGACGTAGACTTTGACGACGACGACCGCAACACCGATTATTTTACCGTCGAACACAACATCAAAATCAACCTTGAAGATATGGACTACAAGACATGGAAAGCTAAGCTCAACGAGGATGCAGAGACGCTGGGCTTGCTCAAGTCGCTCGTTGACGACATTAGCCCAGAACACGACACAAAACTGCAGACGCTCCTCAAGCTTGTTGAGAAAAAGGTGACAAATCCGATAAACGATAGCAACCGCAAGATTCTTATCTTTTCGGCCTTTTCGGATACGGTCGAATATCTTTACCAACATGTAAGCAAATTCGTAAAGTCGCGCTTTGGCTTGGACACTGCGATGGTGACAGGAGGTGTGGAAGGCAGAAGTACAATCAAAGGGCAGCGCGCCTCCATGAACGACATACTCACCTTGTTTTCTCCTCTTTCCAAAGACAAGGCCTTACTCATGCCCGACAACAAAGCCGACATTTCTGTGCTCATTGCCACAGACTGCATTTCGGAAGGCCAAAACCTGCAGGACTGCGACTACTGCGTCAACTACGACATCCACTGGAATCCGGTGCGGATTATCCAGCGCTTTGGACGAATCGACCGTATAGGCAGCCACAATTCTGTCATTCAGCTTGTCAACTTCTGGCCCGATCTTGACCTCGATGAATACCTGTCCCTTAAGAGCCGCGTTGAGACAAAAATGCGCATCTCGGTCATGACCGCGAGCGGAGACGATGATCTTATCAACACAGAGGAAAAAGGAGACCTTGAATACCGCAAGGCGCAATTAAAGCAGCTCCAAGAAGAAGTCGTCGATATAGAAGACATGCAATCTGGCATCTCGATTATGGACCTGGGCCTCAATGAGTTTAGGCTCGATCTCCTGGATTATGTAAAGCAAAATGGCGATATGGATAGGGTGCCGTTCGGCCTCCACGCAGTCGTACCTGCCTCGCAGGACTGCCCGCCTGGTGCTATCTTCGTCTTGAAAAACCGCAACAACAGCGTGAATATCGATAAGCAAAACCGTTTGCATCCTTTCTATATGGTCTATGTTGCAGAAAATGGCGATATCGTATGTAATCACTTGTCGCCTAAGGAACTGTTGGATAAGGTCAGAATTCTGTGCAAGGGCAAAACTGAGCCTGTCATGAACGTATGCAGGCCCTTCAACAGCGAGACAAAAGACGGACGGGATATGCGTAGGATCTCGTCCTTGCTCACTGATGCGATAAACTCCATCATCGAGGTAAAAAACGAGAGCGACATTGACAGCTTATTCAGGCCAGGTGGCACTTCGGCGCTGACCAACAGAATTGGCGGACTTGATGATTTTGAGCTTATTTGTTTCCTGGTGGTAAAATAAATGTTAGGGCTTCCTCAAAGCACGCAGGTCGACCGTCGCATACCAAAGGAGAAACTCTACCTCAACGCAAATCTGACGCCCCAGGTACGCGATTCGATAAAAGACCATATAGAGTCGATAATCTGGCGCAACAAATTGGCTGAGAGCACCTTAGGCGTGAGCTCTGGAGAAACCATTGAGGAGATTGAGGTTTTTGAGGTTCTGCTTCGGCAAAAGTCAGTAAATAAGCGTGTGTTGTCCGCCATAGCTCAGGCCATACCGTACAAGATTCTCTTCATTTCGACCTTTGCCGGCGAGGCACAGGCGTGGATCGAGGCTTCAGGCACGTTCTATAATACTGCCTGGTTTGCATTAGACGACTTTACGATCAGGCTGGAAGGGCTTAATCTGGATTCCGTGTACGAGAATCTTGTTCGGCACATAGCAGGTGGCCGCCTAGACTCCGAAGGAGACCTCGCCGACGCGGTTAACCGCGACAAAGAACGACAGAAACTGGAACGAGAAATATCGGCCCTTGAAAAGAAAATTCTGCACGAAAAGCAGTTCAACCGTCAGGTGGAATTGAATAGTGAACTAATACGGCTTAGAACCGAGTTGAAGGATCTAATAAATGGCTAATCAAGAAATGCGACTGTCAAATATGGTAATGTACTCAACAGTTATGCTTCAATGCCAATATAAGAATGGCACGACCGGAATCGGAACTGGGTTCATTATGAATCTTTGTCGGGATGCGGAATCAAATCGCTGCGTACCAGTCGTCTTGACGAATAAACACGTCACGAATGACAGCGTGAAGTGCGTTTTTGGTTTTTGCAAGGCTGATCCCGCAGGCATGCCAATTGACAACGAAAGCTTTATCTTTGATTTGGAAAACCGCACATGGATTCAGCACCCAGACCCAGAAGTTGATTTGTGCTGCCTGCCGATTGATGAAAAACTAAATGAGATTGCTTCAAGAGGGATTAAGGTATTCTATATTCCTTTGGGCACTAATTTGATTCCAGCTAAAGAGGAGATTAACGACCTATCGGCAATTGAAGATGTGATTATGATTGGATACCCGATTGGCCTTTCGGACACCATCAACCATAAGCCTGTAATTCGAAAAGGTATCACGGCTACGCACCTAAAGTATGACTACCAAGGCAAGAAGCAGTTCTTAATTGACTGTGCATGTTTTCCTGGTTCTAGCGGCTCTCCTGTATTCATTCTCAACGAGGGAATTGTCAACCAGAATGGCAACTTAACCATCGGTGGCAATAGAATACTTTTCTTGGGCGTTTTGTTTGCAGGCCCGCAATTCCCGGCTACAGGGAACTTAACATATGAGAGCATTCCAGTTATACCTAGACCTATAACAAACATCCCTACAAATCTGGGTTTTGTCATAAAGTCAAGCGAAATTCTCGTATTGGAAACCTATATCAGAGAGAATATTCTGAAGCTTAAACTAGGAGAACATCTTTGATGAATAACCTACACAAGATGGGATTTGAAAGCCCAAACCTCACTGCCGAAAATGTGGCAAAGATTGCAGAACTCTTCCCTGGAGTAGTCTCCGAGGGAAAAGTCAATTTTGATCTTCTTCGCACCATGCTCGGCGACGAGGTTTTCAAAGATGAAGCCTATGAATTTACCTGGGTAGGAAAGCGGGCTGCCATAGCCGAAGCTGGCCGCTCAATTCGCAAAACGTTACGGCCCGTTGTTCAGGACGAGACGACACCAACTGGCTCCGACAGCACAGATAAGCCCTATTGTAGCAGTGGCAGCCGCAACTGGGACACAACTGAGAATCTCTACATAGAAGGTGACAATCTTGAAGTATTGAAACTCCTGCAAGAGAGTTACCTGGGCAAGATCAAAATGATCTATATCGATCCGCCCTACAATACGGGCAATGACTTCATATACAAGGACGACTTTGCCAAGGACAAAGAAGACTATGACGAAGAAGCCGGCGGTTACAACGAGCAAGGAGAGCGGCTCTTCCGCAACAACGAAAGCAACGGGCGCTTCCATTCCGACTGGTGCAGCATGATGTATCCGAGGTTGGTCCTGGCGAGGAATCTGCTAACAGATGATGGGGTGATTTTTATAAGCATCGGAGAAGAAGAAGTACATACACTAAAGAATATCTGCAATGAAGTTTTTGGTGAAAGCAATTTCCGTAACACCATTTTTGTTCGTAGGTATGATAAGAATTTGAATAGGCAGTTTATGGAAACAGGATTGGCAACCATGAATGTTGGGCTTGAGTATATATTGATGTATTCAAGGACCAAAATAGCAACTTATCACCCAGTCTTCAGAGAAGCAAGTCAAAAAAGAGCTGCTGTGGGTTATTGGAAAGGCTTTTGGAATGATGCTGACAGACCGACAATGCGTTATGAGATACTTGGCATTAAACCCAAAGATGGACAATGGAAATGGAAAGAAGAGATTGCTGAGGAAGCTGTCCAAAACTATTTAACATATATCAGAGAGTATTCTCAATCAATGACAATAGAGGAATACTGGAAAAAAACAGGAGGAAAAAAGAAGTTCATCCGTCGTAACGCTACTGGAAATGGCAAGAATTCTGGTATAGAACACTGGATTCCTCCGGCTGAGGGTATATTAAGAAATACTAACTGGTCGGATTTGCTAGCATCAAAACCTACTGGAGTTGATATACCTTTTGAAAACCCCAAAAACGCAGAAGTCTTAAAGGAACTGATAAGGCTTTCAAACACAGATGATAGTGGTATCGTTCTCGACTTCTTCTCCGGCTCGGCCACCACCGCTCACGCCGTCATGCAGCTCAACGCAGAAGATGGCGGCAAGCGTAAGTTCATTATGGTGCAATTGCCCGAAGTTTGTGCCGAGGGTTCGGAAGCCGCCAAGGCGGGTTACAAGAACATCTGCGAAATTGGCAAAGAGCGGATCCGCCGTGCCGGGAACAAGGTCAAATCCGAAGCAGGCTTAAACGGACAGGACCTCGATATCGGCTTCCGCGTCCTCAAAGTCGACGAATCAAACATGAACGACGTCTACTATGCAGCCGGAGACTACACGCAGGATATGCTTGGCCAGATGGAAGATAACATCAAGAGCGACCGTACCGATTTGGACTTGCTCTTCGGATGCTTGCTCGACTGGGGCTTACCACTTTCCATGCCCCACACGCACGAAACAATCGATGGCTTTACAGTACACACTTACAACAACGGCGATCTTGTCGCGTGCTTTGACGAGCATGTCAGCGAAAAGGCTGTGCGCGAAATTGCAAGCCGCCAGCCTCTGCGCGCCGTGTTCCGCGACTCGTCGTTCACAAGCTCGCCAGAAAAAATCAACGTATTTGAAATATTCAAGTTGCTCGCGCCGAATACGACAGTCAAGGTATTGTAGATGAGCAAAATCTCCATTCGATTTTACGACGATAAGGAAGTGCGCGCCGTTTGGGACGACCAAAGCGCAAGAGAGAAAATGGCGAGTTGGTTAGCCGTGCTAACCAACTGAAGCTAACTGCTGCTGATGGCAAGAAATATATTACCGACCTGTTCGATTATGACGGGAGAAGCAATGACCGGAGAGTTTTCATCAAAGGCATCGACTACTCATGCTATTACGAACAGGAAGACAATTTTGTGGAAAGCGCCGGCCAACTAGTTCTAGATGCAGACCTTTGGGACAGATGAATCGATGATCCTTAGTGAATAATAACAGCATCAATTCTATTCCAGGAGGAATCAGATTGTGAGCGATTTTATTGAAGTCGAAGAACTGAAAAAACTGAAAAGGGAATTCAAGAAGTATCTGAGTGATATGAGAAAAGAAAACCATGACTGGAACGACAACACAGTCTCCACCTATGCTTCTGACGCCTTTTTTGCCTTCAACAATAATGTAGGTGTGGACTTTTGGGCGAGCCTTGCCAGCCAAAGTGCGCTCGAAACGGTGCGCGACAAGATCAGAGACTATCTCAAGAATTCCAACAAACCTGGAAATGTGGAGGAAAGGGCAAATCACTACCTAGTCGCGCTCAAATTGCTCAAGGAGTTTCTGGGCAAAGAGCATCCAACCCTAGCTTCGGAATGGAGTGGAAAAGCAGTCGGCAACGCAGGCTTGAAGTCAAATCCCAGGGCATGGATCTTTCAAGGGAACCCAAAACGCTACGATGTCGTGGGCGCAGTTGAGAATCTTGACAAAATGACGTGGGCCGTAACTCAGTACGAAAGCCAAATAAAGAAGGGCGACAAGGCATATATTTGGCAATCTGGGCCGAATAGCGGGATTATCGCTTCGGGGATCATTCTCTGCGACCCTGAAACGAAACAGCCCAACCTAAGCGATCCGTATGCTCGTGGGGGGCCATTAAAAACCGAGCCATATTTAGCGGTAGACATTCGAGTTGAAAGAAAGCTGACGAATAACAAAGTGACACGCGACACGCTGCTTGTAGATGAGCATACGAAAGAACTGGAGATTTTGCGGTTCTCAAGAGGAACAAACTTCAGTGTCACAGAGGAGCAGGCAACAGTTATCGAAAGCATTATCAATGGTACTTATAAGCCAATGCCGCCCGGCACAGCGTTGAGCGCATCAGGGAATTTGTTAAGTTCTCAATCTCCACAGTCCGTCACATCCTACTCAGAGGCAGACTTCTTAAACGAAGTTTATATGAGCCCAGAACAATATGCCACTTTAAGAGGACTGCTACTTCGAAAAAAGAACATCATACTTCAAGGAGCGCCAGGGGTAGGGAAAACCTTTGTGGCACAGCGATTGGCCTTTTCTATTATGAGGCAAAAGGACACTGGCCGAGTCCAAGTAATTCAGTTTCACCAAAGCTATAGCTACGAAGATTTTATAATGGGCTATCGCCCGAACGGAAGTGGTTTTATCCTTGTTGAAGGGCCTTTCTATAGATTTTGCAAAAAGGCGGAATCCGATGGTCAAAGGCCGTATTTTTTCATCATAGACGAAATAAACCGTGGCAATCTCAGCAAGATTTTTGGCGAACTCCTCATGCTCATCGAGAACGCCAAACGAGGTAAAGAATACGCAGTTCGCCTTCTTTACAAGGAAGAGTTGTTCTACGTTCCTGCCAATGTCTACATCATCGGGATGATGAACACAGCAGACCGAAGCCTTGCAATGATCGACTACGCCCTCAGACGCCGATTCGCCTTCTTCGATATGGAACCTGCGTTCAATTCGGACGGCTTTAGGGAACATCAAAAGACCGCGCTTCAAAACCCCAAATTCCAAAAACTGGTGAATGCAATAAATAAACTGAATGAAGATATCGCAAAGGATCCATCGCTTGGCATTGGCTTTCGCATCGGGCACAGCTACTTGTGCACAAATGATGAGGTCACAGATGACTGGTTGCACGCTGTCGTTGAATACGAAGTGCTGCCTCTTCTGAATGAATACTGGTTCGATGAACCTAGCAGGATCCAAGCGTGGACAGAACAGTTACGGAATGCGGTCAATGGATAACATTAAGGTAAAGGATAAGATCAAAGTAAAGAATATCTACTACATGCTCTCGTATGCCTTCCAGACTCTTCGCGAAGACGGGTTCGAGAACATCGCAACGGAGGATTTTGACAATATCTATGACCTTTTTGCCGCTATCCTTATTCAGGGAGTGAGCGCTCAGGCAAAGCGCGGGCTCAACAGGGACTATACTGAGGAGCAGGAAGCACTTGCCGGGCTGCGCGGCCAAGTAAACATTGCCCAGACTATCAAGCACCAAACCCAACTACAGGGGAAACTAGTCTGCTCATTCGACGAGTTTTCGCCCGATTCTCCACATAATCAAGCCCTAAAAAGCGTTCTGCTCCTCTTGATGCGGCAAAAAGAGGTGAAACGCGAGAACAGAGAATCTATCCACAGATTGCTTCCATATTTTTCAGGTGTAACGAACGTCGAGCCCACGTCCATTCGATGGGATGCACTAAAGTACCACCACAACAACGCATCGTATCGAATGTTATTGGGCATTTGCCGTCTGGCCGTTAAAGGACTGCTCTTAACCACTGAGGCTGGTAGCCAAAAGCTCGATACCTGGCTTCAGGACGAGCAAATGTCCCGTCTGTATGAGAAGTTTGTGCTTTCATATTATCTACGGCATCATCCAGAGCTTTCGCCAACTGCATCCTTTATCGATTGGGATGTCGCCTCCGATACACAAAGCCCGTACTTGCCCAAGATGAAGTCGGATGTGACCCTGCACAAGGGGCAGAAAAAGCTCATAATTGACACAAAGTATTACCAGCACACAATGCAATACAACGCCCTCTATGATAAACAAACTTTTATTTCTGGCAACCTGTACCAAATCTACGCCTACGTCAAGAACAGCGAAAAAGGCTCACCAGATGATAAACACCCAACCGGCAATGTGGCAGGCGTTCTTCTTTATGCCAAAACCGACGAAACAATTACGCCAGATGAGGACATACTAATTGGGGGCAATCGAATCGGCATAAAGACGCTGGACCTGAATAAGGATTGGCCACTAATAACCGCGCAGCTTGAGGCGTTGTGTGCATGGTTAAACTATGAATAGCTTAGCAAGCTGCCAAAACTGGTACAAAACGCCAAGCTGTCATGATAGAATACAAAAAGGGCGAAGGTAATCCAGATGTTTGAGAAGCCTCCTTATACCATAACCGAGAAAGCCGCAGATTTGCTCGCAAAAATAGTGGAAGCCGCCACGCGGCTCGAACTTGGAACAAAATTCAAGCGCGACATAAGGCTCCACAGGGAAAATCGCGTGCGGACGATCCATTCATCTCTCGCGATCGAAGGTAACTCGCTTTCACTGGATGAAGTAACTGCTGTATTGCAAGGAAAAGTAGTTGCAGGAAAGCAGGCCGAGATCAAAGAAGTAAAAAATGCCTACGAGGCCTATGACAAAATTATGACGTTTGATCCTTATGATATAAATGACTTTCTTACTGCACATAGACTTATGACAAATGGTCTTGTGAAAGAGTCTGGTAGATTCCGCAGCGGAGACGTCGGTGTCTTTGACGGAGATACTGTCGTTCACATTGGGGCGCGACCCCAATTTGTCCCTCAGTTGATGCAGGATCTCTTTGCATGGGCTAGAGAATCACAGCTTCACCCCGTGCTGAAGAGCGCGATTATGCATTATGAAATCGAAACCATTCACCCTTTTGAGGACGGCAACGGACGGATGGGCCGGTTGTGGCAAACACTTCTTCTTGCAAAATGGAATCCGATTTTTGCCTGGATACCAATGGAATCGATCTTGTACGAAAACCGGCCACAATACTACGAGGCCATTGAGTATGCCAGAGAGAAAAACGACTCCGGCGCATTTATCGAGTTTACGCTTTCTGCGATACTCGATACAATTGCGCTTCAAGTTGAGCACCAAGTCCAGCACCAAGTTGAGCACCAAGTTGAAATCACCGATACACAGCACGCAATTCTTAGCTCACTAGAGAATAAGAGCCTTTCCCGCAAAGAAATCTTTGCTGGAATCGGAATGAAAGGCGACTCACGCTCCTTTAAGCGCATCGTCGAACCGCTCATCGACGCTGGCCTTGTTGAGAGAACCGTGCCAGATAAGCCGAGGAGCAGCCTCCAAAAATACCGTTTGACGGACAAAGGAAGAGCACTGCTCGCAGGGAGCGCTCTATGAAGCTACAGTTTAGGTATCTATGTCAAATACGATGTGGTAAACAGCTATGATAAGCTTTGGGAACTTGTGAGTAAGTAGGTCAGACTTAAGAGTAAGATATAAGGTACTCCGAACTGAGTGATATGCGTTTTGAGTTCCAGATCGAGTCGCCAATTTCAGATCGAGTTGTAACCAAAGTAAGGGTCAAATAAAAAAAGGCTGCCCAAACGCAGATGCGCAAGGCAGCCTCTTTTGTCCTGCTAACACCGGCAAAGCGCAACAAAACCACGCTTTACCGGTCAGGAATTATTTCTTACGAAAGCCGAGAACAGAAACAATAATACCGACAATCAATACTACAACAGAATGCCATACAGGAACGCTGAACGAGCTGAGTTGCAACACGATCCCCAAGAGTCCCATCACGGCCAGTACAATGCCGACAACTATCGTCATTGTGCCAATGGCGTTCTCATACTTCAGTGCAATGACGATCGCCGCAATGCCGAGAATGAGCTTGGCAATGGCATGCCAGACAGGTTCTGTGCCCATGCCAATTCCGGGAATCAGGGCCAAAATTCCCATTAGCACAATGAGAATTCCTACCACCAGCAAAACTGTCTTCTTTTGCATGTCCTCCTCCTCTTCATGTAGACTCTCTATATAGACTCTATATGATATTTGAAATATAAGGTGTGAAATCCTAATACGTCAAGAAATTATGGGGAGAAAGTTACCAAATTGGTAATAATTACCGTTTGGACGCTGAGTGTACTCTTGGTTCAGACCACTCACCTGCACGTGTCATACCTGCAAGTGCCCAAGCTCCAAGACCGCCGGTAGATTCTCTTTCGTAATCACGCTCACCTAAAAATTGTCAACAAACTGACCAAATTATGCCAAATTCAGTCAGTTTGTTGACAGAATTCATGATAAAACAACATCCACCAATGACGGTCCAGTCACCATCATTGGTGCAGCAAGCTGTTTAGCACTTACTGATGCGCCTGAATCAGATAATACTTGTCCGGTACCTTTACCTGCGTGGTCGGCAGGAAGCCCTTGCCGAAAACGTACGTGTCCATGTAGACCAGAACTTGGTTTTTCGCGCGGACACCTGTCGACATATCGGTATAGTATGCGCCATTCCATTTTGCGCCCGGCGTATATTTCTCGAGTGCCGAGAAAAGATCCTTCATGCTGTCCTTCTTGGCGGTTCCTTCGATCACGCGCTTTGCAAATTCGCCGAGGCCGGCAGTGGTACTAAATCCATACGAGAATGCCCAAGTTCCAAACCTCCCTGCTCCGCCTTTGGCCACGACCGCCTTTTCAACCTTCTTCAGGATCGCCGGGAAATCCCCTGCCTCTGCCTTTAAGTCGAGCCCTAAAGCCCCTGGATACCCCATAAGCGG
>JAFIHQ010000151.1 GCA_017849315.1 Treponema sp. | reverse complement strand
GGTCTCCGCCAAACGATGTGGCATTCCGATAAATCCACTGCAACACCGCGTAACAATCGTCGAGCCCCGCGGGGTACGGATTCTCCGGCGCAAGGCGATAGCCCACCTGTACGGCGACACAGCCTGTTTTCTCCACGACGAGTTTGCACATCTCATCCACAACGTCCATGCTGCCCGCCGCAAAACCACCACCGTGAATGTAATAGAAAACAGGTTGCAAGCCATCGTGCTTCGCATCCGCGAGAGTATAAATGCGAATGGGAATCCGTATTCGCGTCGATGAACCCATTGAGCCCGACAGATACGGTGAAGCCGATGAGTCCAAAGCTCCCGAGCTGTCTGCATCCCCTGCGTCCACAAAATCTTCTCTCACGTCGACGCTACCCACAATGGGAATGCTCTTTATGCCATCCATCATTTGGCGCATCTGGGCCGCGCCCTTTGCAATGTCGGGAGCCTTCCTGGAACCTAATTTCATCATGACTTTGAAGAGCCATCCCTTAACGCCGGTCACCATCGGTGCGATGCTCGCGCAAAAACGAGGGTCGAACACGCCGGGTTCGTCAGTTTCGGGAATTGGCTTTATAAGGATGTCGAGCCCTTCTTCTTTCTTGACATATTGGCGATCTTTTATCGCATTGAGGGTCTCCGCACCATACTTTCTTTGTTCCATTTTGTTGGCCTCCATCGGCACTACTAGACGCTCCCATCAGTCTAACCGCCAGGCGGGTATTGTCAACGATAAACCAACTGGAATTCGTGACGGTTTGTGCCTTGGAATAATTTGTGATATGGTAAAATGGTTGCTCACACAAAGAGGTTCTATGGGCGTAGAGATTTACGTTCGCGATGCCACGCTTCAGGATGCTGCTGCCCTGGCAATTCTTGCAGGCCAGCTAGGTTACTTCTGCACGGAAAACCAAGTTCGAGAAGGGATGACTGCGTACATCGGGGATCCGGATTCGCGGATTGTAGTTGTGGAAAACAAAGGCACCGTGGTTGCGTGGATGAGCCTCGATGTCGTAAGGCATTTTTACGTGCTTCCATATGTCGAGATATCTGGCCTTGTGGTTGATGAAAAAGAACGTCGACATGGAGTTGGCAAGATTCTGTTGTTAGAAGCAGAAACTTGGGCGAGCGAGCTGGGGTATGGTTCTCTAAG
This sequence comes from Treponema sp., assembly GCA_017849315.1. Lineage (GTDB taxonomy): Bacteria > Spirochaetota > Spirochaetia > Treponematales > Rectinemataceae > JAFIHQ01. The sequence continues at coordinate 3,081 of JAFIHQ010000151.1, read as the reverse complement.
AGTGCGTACCAACGCAAAGCGACGCGACGCGCAAGCCTTCTATGAGAATTTAGGCTTTCAGAAAACTAAAAAGCAATTCGTCTACACAAAGGACTTGCAAGGAAAGAATCGATGAGAATGAACAAATTCGTAAAGGACATAGCCATTGTTCTGACTCTGGGGCTCATGTTGGTGGGCTGCACCACAGGTGCTCACCTTGAACATATTGAAGGCGCCCATTACAACGAAATCCCGGAGAGCGTACTTAAGAATGGCAGCTATATCGTCGATGGGCAAACCGTCAAACTCACCAATGGCGTTGCCGAAAAAAAATTACCCGGATCGGCGGCGAAAATAACCACCAAATACTTTGGCGCCGCACTCAAACTTGACATGAACGGGGATGGATTGCTCGACTCGGCTTTTCTTTTGCAGCAAGAAACGGGTGGAAGTGGAACGTTCTTTTTCGTCGTAGCAGCAATCAATACGAAAACTGGGTACCGCCCAACCAAAGCGCTCTTTTTAGGCGACAGGATTGTACCGCAGAGCATCAGTATCGACCCACGAAATCCAAGGCAGTTTATCGTCGACTACTTGGACAGAAAGCCAGGCGAACCCATGGCCTCCGCGCCTTCCGTGCTCGTCTCCAAAAGAATCGCACTCAAAAACGGCGCGTTGGGAGAAGTCAAATGATCCTTGTCAGCGCCTGTCTTGCAGGATTCCCGTGCCGCTACGATGGGACAAGCAAAATAAACGAAACAATAAAGCAACTCGTCCAAGAAGGAAAGGCCATCCCCGTCTGCCCGGAACAGCTCGGTGGCCTTACGACGCCGCGCCTGCCATCAGAGATCAGGGACGGCAAAGTATTCAATAGCGAAGGCCGCGACGTAACGCCACAATTCGAAAGAGGCGCCGCCGCCGTGCTGCAAATCGCTAAGGAATATGGCTGCAAAAAAGCCATCCTCAAGGCGTGCTCCCCATCCTGCGGAAAAGGCCACATCTACGACGGGACCTTTTCCGGAAAGCTGGTCGATGGCAATGGCAAAACTGCCGAACTCCTCATTCAGAATGGCATCGAAGTAATGACCGAATAAACTTTATCCCCTAACACGTAAACGCAAAGTCCCCAGTGTACTGAACATTGTTTTCGCTGCGCTTCATGTCATTGTAGCCAATCAGAATTGCCCAAACATACGCAAGCGTCTTGGGAATCATGAGCACACCAATTACAGGCATAGCGTCCGCCCACAAAACGACGGGGATATAGAATGCAAAACTCAAGACAATCGTTAACCACATAAATCGGAAACTCTCATCCTTGTTATGCTTTGCTGCCTTGTATAAGAGCGCGATAATGAGCGCACCCAGAATGACAAATGGAATATTCCGATAAACTCCCCATGCCAATGGAGCGGATGCACTGGTCCACTGGTTTTGTGGCAACAAACAAAGCCCGGTTCTTATCGCCGCGAGCGCATAAACCGCGACTGAAAGCCCTGTTTTCCCCTTTACGTTGTACCTTATTCTCCAAACATGATAGAGCATGACATAGAAAATCGTCATCGTAATGGACGTTATTGCCTTACCAATGCCTAGTGCAGCAGTGTAATCCTGCATCCTGCCCGTAGAAAGTGCAATTACTCTTGGCACTAAATGGAAAGCATCTCCTGCACCAAGTACAATTGCCATGATTCCAAAAAGCAAATACTGCTTCTTGCCCTTAGAATTCCTGGCCATAAGAATTCCAATCGTGAGCACGGTTATCAGATAGGCCACATCAAAAATCGATTCCATGATGGCTTGCATACCAAAACTCCTTGCCTTTCAAACGTTTTTGATAGGCAAAGGTACTAAGTCCTCATAGAGAAAGGCTAGGATTTCCCACGATAAATCGAAGATTTCTGTGCTCTAGCAAGAACGTGTACAGCGCCTTCATCGATTTTGAAGTTTTGTCAGGAATTCTTGATCCTTGAGGCTTGCCTGTCGATAGACACCGGTTTAATCTCGATTTCAAGAGGAAACCGACCGTGTCCTTCAAAATCTGGTCTTCGTGTTTTTGGCTTTTTGTGCCGATTCTTGTTTGGAATGCGGTTTTTTACAAGAAACTCCCTGAGGCTTATCAAAAAGAGGATTGGGACAGAATCCCCAAGCCTTTGGATATGGCAGAGACGATTCTTAGAGTATTGCTCTTTGCGATTCCGCTTTTGTTGACTTTTGAGACCGGAAACCAACTACGGCTCAGAACGAATGTAGTCGGCTGGTCTCTCTACTTTGGCGGAATGTTGGTCTATTTTCTTGCCTGGCTTTTCGAGATTTACTGGCCAGATACGATGTGGTCCAAGAGCCGCATGGGCTTTATGGCACCGACGTATACTTCCGGGCTTTGGCTTGCCGGAATTCTTCTACTAAGCAATGACACGTGGCACACGGGCATATTGCTGCCTGTTTATACAGCAGCCATCGTAGGCTTTGAGTTTGTACACACACTACACTCGTTCCTTGTGCTGGCAAACCTGAATAAAGATATGCAGGTACAGGGCAAGAACGGTTAAGAACGAAAATAGATGTCAAGGAATATGCTGGACTTCTAGAGCCATCTAAGTTAAGGTTCGAAGGTATGAAAACCATTGGCTTAATTGGCGGAATGAGCTGGGAGTCCACGGCTACCTACTATTCGATTGTCAACTCCCGCATAAACACCGAGCTTGGAAAGAACCATTCCGCACAGTGCATCGTCTATTCCTTCGATTTTCAAACCATCGAAGAGTTACAGTATGCCGGCAGGTGGGCTGAGCTCGAAGTCGAACTCATCAAAGCGGCAAACGCACTTAAAGCCGCCGGAGCCGATTTTCTTGTGATTTGCACCAACACCGTCCACAAAGTGGCCGACAATATCGAAAAGGAAGTGGGTTTGCCCCTCCTGCACATTGCCGATGTCGTTGGCGAGGCTGTACGAAACGATGGTCTGTATCGCGTGGGTTTGCTCGGCACAATTTTCACCATGGAAGAAGATTTCTACGTCAAGAGACTCGAATCGAGATTTGACCTTGAGGTTTTGATACCTGAAAAGGACGACAGACAGATCGTCAACAACATAATCTT
>JAFIHQ010000150.1 GCA_017849315.1 Treponema sp. | reverse complement strand
GTTGTGCGATGCAAAGGCGAAGGCCGCACCTAAACCTGCAATCATGAGCGGCACTGCATAGGAGAGCATGTTGCCAAAGAAGTATACGTTTGCAAAGGGAACCACAAAGAAGAGCTTGAGCGAATCAAGAAAAGCATTGGAAAACAGCAGCAGCAACACAACGATACCGAGGATCGATGCTCCAAGTGCGAGCAGGGTGATTCTGGCGCGCTGCCAAAATGACTTGAGCGTCATCCGTGCCGGGCGCACCTTGATAAATCCGGATCCCTTGCGTTCAGCGCTGTGCATTTTATCTGCCCTACCCATTTTACCTGGACATCCTTTGGCTTTGTACCACGTTTGAGTCGGCACTGCCCAGGCCGAGCATGAGTGCACCCAGTTTTTCTTTGGTTATCTTTCCGTCGTTTTGTAAGTCGCCTGCGACTCTACCTCGATGCAACACGATTATTCTGTCGCTAAGGGTCAAGATCTCGTCCAGATTTGACGACAGGAGTGCAATTGCACTGCCGTTTGCGCACATTTTTGCAACACGGGCGTACAAGAAGTCGGTAGAAGTAATATCAAGTCCGGCAGAAGGATCACAGAGGATACAAAGCGGTGCAAATGGCCTGGAGAGCTCCCGAGCCAGGATGGTCTTTTGGATGGTTCCTCCGGAAAGCTCACCGATTGGGCCTGCCGCCCGGATGTGGACACCGAAATCCTCCAGCATACGCTGCGTGATTTCGCGCGCTACCTGTCTATTGGCAAAGCCATGTGGAAAAAACCGCTTTCTATCGAGCGCGATGAAGTTTTCTTCGACGGACAAACGGTCACAGACTCCGCGCCGCATTCTGTCAGAAGGAACGTAGGCGATACCTTCAGGGTTCCATGGTGCCTGGCGAAGCTCAGGGTAAAGGGGGTAGGGTTTTCCACAAGAACGCAAGTTTCCGGAACTGGGGCGCTCAAACCCGCCCAGAACGTCCTCTAGGAGCTCCAATCCATTGCCAGAAAGTGCACAGATTCCGCAGATCTCGCCCCTGCAAATAGAAAAGGACACATCCTCAAGTTGTGGTGTTCTTGAATGCCGGGAGCGCACGCTGATCCTGTCGACTTCCAGTGTCTTTGTACTATCAAGGTTGTGAGCAGAGATTCTGCCGGTACAAAACTCAGGCTGCTCAGGCTGTAAAGGCTGTATAGATGTTTCTTCCGGTTTGGCGGTTCGACCAATTGTGTCGGTTATGTCAGGCGAGTCGGTTCCCATGATGAGGCGCGCAAGGCGTGTTTCGTCCACCGTACGCGCATCGTACTGACCCACTGTTTTGCCATGTCGCATTACGGTGATCTGATCGGCCAGTGCGAGCACCTCTCTTGGTTTATGCGTAATAATGAGAATGGTAAAACCTCTGGCTTTGAGATGCCTCAAGACATCGAACAAAGACTGAATTTCCTGCTCCGCCAGCACGGAAGTGGGCTCGTCCAGTATGAGAATCTCCCGATTCCTAAAAATCTGGCGCAAAATCTCGATTTGTTGATGGGCGCCTGCGCCCAGGCTGCCAACAAGCGCCGAGGGTTCGAGATCGAAACCAAGCTCTTCGCAAAGTGCGACCACCTTGGCGCGCACGACCTCTTCATCGACAAAAATCCTGCTCTTGCGCGGTTCAAAGCCGAAGGCTATGTTCTGTTCAACGGTAAAATCCGGGATAATCAAGGGGTGCTGATGCACCATGCCAATGCCATACTGGCCAGCTACCGCTGGAGTCTTGAAAACTACAGGCTTGTCGTCGATCACAATTGAGCCTGAGTCTGGATGTTCTTGCCCGGCCAGGATGCGCATGAGTGTGGTTTTGCCAGCGCCATTCTCTCCCACGACAGCGTGGATTGTTCCTCGGGCCAAGCACAGCGTGGCCCCATCGTTAGCCTGTACGCCGCTCGTCGGGTAGAATTTGCTGATGTTTTTTAGACAGACCGTTTGCACCTGTGCGCCGCCTCGTGCCGAGTTTGTTCTTCGACTTAGATTTGTGCTAGATTTGTGGCACAGGTAACACGATTTTCCCTGATTTTATGTCGCGAATCGCTGCGGCGAGCTTGTTCCTGATAGCCACGGGCACCTTTGCAAGGTAGTTCGGATTCGTATCGAGAAACTCCACATAACCTTCTTTTATTCCAACCACATCGGCTTTGCCAAAGGGGAGGGTGCCTTGAGCTGCTTGCTTTAAGCAGTTGTAGGCCAGTTCTTCCTGTTTAAGGATAGTGCAACCGAGAATTGTTCCTGGTGCGCGCGCATACTCGTCGTTATCGAAGAATACGAGGTAAATACCTGCTTCTTGAGCCGCCTTTATAACGCCCTGGCTGCCAGATCCGCAGATCGGGAGGATGACATCCACACCTGCCTCGATCATGCTGCGGGCAAGTTCCGCAGCCTTGGTAGCGTCGAACCAATTGCCCAAGACTCGCACATCGACCTGAAATGCCGGATCCACTGCCTTCAGGCCTTTTTCGAAGCCGGGAATGATGAGCTTGTCCATGGCCGGGTAGTGCTGGCCGATGATCATGCCAACTTTTTTGTCGGCATTGGTACCAGGCATCTTACTCGTTGACAGCATTCCGGCGAGGTAGCCGGTGATATAGCCCTGCTCGATCTGATTATAGAGCACGGTGTAGAGATTGGGGTTTCCGGCAAAGCTTCCGTCCAAACAGATGAATTTCTGCTTTGGAAAGAGCTTGCCCGTCACGTTGATAAGGTCCGGCAGGGAAGGGTTCGATGTTATGACATAGTCATAATTACCTGTAGCAACAAAACTTGTGAGCTTTTCCTGCCATTCTGCCTGATTGTATCCTGCTTCGAACACCTTGATATCGGTACCGGGATTGTCCTTGGCAACGCGCTGTGCGCCCTTTATGAGGTTTTCGTAATTGGGACTGCCTTCGCTCACTCCCGGGATAAAGACGCCAATTTTGAGGGGCTTGGGAGCCGCAGCGAGTGGAGTGGTCATGGCGAATTGAGCAGCCAACACGGCAAGTGCCAGCAGAAGGGACTTATTTTTCTTCATGGTGACTCCTCGTACGACCGCGAAACCCGGGTGCAGAGATGCAAAATATGCAAAAGGAACAAAAATAATACAAAACTTTCAAGTTACGTGGCCAAAAACTTACGTAAGATTCATGATATCATATTCCCAAGTTTGTTCAAGTGGGATATGATAAAAATGTGACGAAATCGTATACGGAAAGCCTGAAGATAGGCGACCTCGCCGCCATGTTTGGTACCACGGTCAGGACCATTCGCTATTACGAGGAGCTCGGCCTTTTGCGCTCGGACGACCGCTCGGAAGGGCTGCACCGTCGCTACCCACTTGTCAATATCATCTATCTCAAGCGCATTCGTCAGCTCAAAACTTATGGCCTCAGCCTGGGCGAGATTAAGGAGTTTTTCGACCTTGCCGAGCAGGATCCCTCGGGCGAAAAGTGCAGGGCTTTGCTGATTCAAAAAAACAAAGAAAAAATCGAGGCACAAAGGGCAGTGCTTCTGGAAGCTCAGGCAAGGATCGAGGCGCTGCAGGCAGAAACCGAAACGCTTGAGACTACGAGCCAGTTTTTCAGCTGCCCGGGCAGCGAATGCAAGGATTGCAGCATTGGGGAGTACTGTGAACAAAATGAACAGAACAATTCTGGCGATTGACATTGGAACGACGAGCGCCAAGGCAGCGCTTTTCGACCACGAGGCGAACTGTTCAGCGCTCGCCAAGGCAGATATTCCAACACTCCACTTAGAAGATCCGGTGTGTCATGAAGTGGCGCCTTCTGCTTGGGAGATGGCAGTGGCCTCCATGGCCTGGGACCTTGCCGGCGACGACCCTATAGGCTTTCGTTCCATTGAGGCGATCGTCATAAGCGGCAATGGACCTACGATTGTTCCGATAGACGCGAATGGCAAACCGCTCTGGAATGCGCTGACATGGATGGACAGGCGAGCTTCTGCCCAGGCAGCCCAGGCTGGGCGGGCGTTGGGGCGTCAGATTGACCCGGAATACAATCTGCCCAAGATTCTCTGGTTTCGGGAACACAAGCCGGATGTCTACGAAAAAACGCGGCTTTTCGTTTCTTGTCCGGAATACATCTGTGGCAGGCTCTCTGGTAGGTGGACAACCTTTTTGCCGGCGCAGGGCTTCGAGGAAATTATCTGGGACGACGAAGCGCTCGAGGCGTTGAAGCTGGACAAGGAGAAGTTTCCGCCTTTTGCAAAGCCGGGTGAGCGCCTTGGTGTGGTAACGGCGGAAGGAGAAGACCTTTTTGGCCTACCCGAAGGGGTAAGTGTGATTGCGGCGGGGCCGGATTTTGTTGCCTCGCTTTTGGGAACCGATACAACGCGGCCAGGCCGCGCGTGCGACCGCAGTGGCACTTCGGAAGGCATAAACTTGTGTACTGACAAGGCCATGCCAAAAGACGACAGGCTGCTTTTCATGCCGCACGTCATAAGCCCTTACCGCAACATCTCGGGGGTCATTTCCACGAGCGGAGAAGCGCTCAACTGGTTTAGGCGCACTTTGGGAGTAAACACCGGAGCCGGGACCGGCCTGGGAGCCACCCTGGAGAGCTACGAGGCCTTGTTTGCGCAAGCCGCGCGCGCCGCGGCCGGCGCCGACAAGCTGCTTTTCTTGCCGTATCTCGCGGGGGAGCGGGCGCCGATCTGGAACCCGGACGCGCGCGGCGTGTTTTTCGGCCTGACCTTGCGTCATGGGCACGCCGAAATGGCCCGCGCGGTACTGGAGTCTACGGCTTTTGCCATGCGCGACGTCATCGATGTCATGGAAAGCCTCGGTGCAAAGGTGTCGGACTTGCGGGTTACAGGACGTTCTTCGCGCAATCCCGTGTGGAACCAGATTAAGGCTGACATCACTGGCAAACCGGTTCTGGCGCCTCGATTTTCCGACGCCGAGCTCCTTGGAGACTTGAGCATCGCACTTTATTCGTTGGAGGGGGGTGGATCTGTTGAGAGCGGCGGCCCCACCGATGACGGTGTGGACGTTAATTCTCTTGTGGACCTGACGGCAAGAATAGCGCGTATTGAACGCATTTTTGAACCAGACAGCACCAAGACTAAGCTCTACGACGATCTTTTCGGCGTCTATCGGCAAACCTATAAAGCGCTTATGCCTGCATTTGTATCGCTCAAAAATGCCGGTGCGCCCCTTGACCCTTTGGAGCGTAACATCTAACTTTACTAGAGAAAAATAGGAGTATATGTATGCCCGAAACGCATGTCGTTGTTAACCTTTCCAATCGTCACATTCATGTGACCAAAGAAGACCTCGAAGTTCTTTTCGGCAAGGGCCACAGCCTTACCAAGACCAAAGACCTTATCCAGCCCGGACAATTCGCTTGTGCAGAGACAGTCACCATCAAAGGGCCAAAGGGCTCTATCGAGGGTGTTCGTATTCTTGGGCCAGAGCGCAAAGAGACGCAGTGCGAAATCCTTGCAAGCGATGTCTTCAAACTCGGTGTTCCCGGCTGCCCTGTGCGCGAATCTGGAGACTTGGAGGGAAGTTTCCCCTTTGAAGTGATCGGACCAGCAGGTTCTTTAAAAAAAGAGCGCGGTCTTATTATCGCAAAGCGGCACATTCATTTTAGCCCGGACGACGCAAAGCGCTTTGGGGTCCTGGACAAACAGGTTGTGGCAATCAAAGTGGGAACAGAAAGGGCGGCCATTTTCCTGAATGTCGTGTGCAGGGTTGCAGGCAATTATGCCCTGGAGTGCCATATCGATTTTGACGAAGGCAATGCCGTCGGTGTGTCTTCCGGCGTTATGGGCGAGATTGTCGACGTCCAACAATAGCGGGGCGCGGCTAGGTCGAATAATTCGACAAATCGAGTAATGCAATGAATAAAGTCATTTTGAAGGCGCAGGATCTGGATGGTTACCTCACGCAGGAAGACAACAAACGCATAGCCACTATGGATGCGCTCTATCGCGAGGCCATGGTTTCGTTCAACATTTTGAACACCAGTAAGTCCAAACAGGAAGCCAAAAAAGAAGAGTCTCGGCTTATCGATCTTTATAACCAGATGGGAAGCTTCATGCAGGATATCTGCAAGAGCGAACCGCGCATCCAGGTCTATTCCTTCGTAAGCCCTCAGGAGAATCATGGCGAGGCTTCGAGACTTATTGCAAAGCTGCGCGATATCAATACCGGCCGCAATGAATTCGTGTACTACATCCAGCGCGCCTTTGAAATGCTCTTTAATCTTGCCTATAGTGCCAAAACTTCGCAGAAAAATTACCTCATTGTAAAGACGCCTGTCACAGTGCCAGTCCAGAACTATGCGGTGCATAAGATCCCCAATCTGGATGATCAACTTTCCAATACCGTCATGTGCGTTATGCTCCGCGGGGCGTTGCTCCCGTCTATGATCATCTCTAAGGAGATTCAAGAGTACTCTTCTACGGGGTATTTGACGCCTTTTGCGCTTTTCAAGATCAAGCGTGACGACACTAAGAGCGAAGACACGATGGAGTATGTTCTGGACTTAGAGAGATCGTACTTCAATCTTGAGGACCTAGACGGCAAAGATCTGCTTTTTGCCGATCCGATGAATGCCACTGGTGGTTCGCTCGTGACCATCGTCAAGTTTCTGCAGAACAATGGCGTGAAGCCGAAGTCCATCAAATTTTTCAACGTGATTTCTGCGCTTAAAGGGAGCCTGCGCGTGGTGCGCGCAGTAGAGAACATCACGATCTACACGCTATGGATGGATCCGTCCCTAAACGAAAGCGCCTATATCATGCCAGGGCTTGGGGATGCAGGCGACCGCATCAATGGTAAGGACGAGGACGAGCATCCGCGCGACATGCTGAGGCTTGTGGCCGACTATGGTACGAACATCACAGGGCTTTATAGGTCCCAGATCCGCGTTATAGAAGAGACAGTTTTGCACCGCTAGGTCTCTGTTGTGGCTAAGTGTCTCTTGTGGTTTAGAATCAGTAATTGAAAGGTATTCATGCGGTATTTCGTCTTTTGTAAAGATCAGCTCATTGTTCCGATGCCTCTTGAAAGTGACTTGCAAAAGGGTAGTTCTCAGGGAAGTGCCGGGAAGGGCGAGCCCTATCTCGACACTTTGGTTCTAACTTGGCAAGGCTTCCCGGATTGGCAAGGTTTTCCAGGAGACGATCCTGTGGATGTCCTAAAGCTTGCCCACAGGGTTCATTTCAGGTTTGAAAACGAAGAATACTGTGTTTTGTCTCTGGATCAGGCTGAAGAAGGGCACTTTAAGAAGTTAGCTCACATAAAAGTGCGCGAATTAATTGGCACATTGGACTCAAAGTCCATGGCGCTTGTCATTAGGGCCATGGCCTACGCCAACTGGTCGCTAGTTTCCAACTTCTGCGGTGCCTGTGGTTCTCCCTTACAGGAAGGCGAGGGCGAAGAGCATCTGGCAAAGGTCTGCAGTACCTGCGGGCGCGTTTTTTTCCCGCGCATGTCGCCTGCGGTGATCGTACTCATCCATAAGGAAGACCGGATATTGCTTGCCCATAACCTTTCATTTCCCGATGGCCGCTATGGTTTGATAGCAGGCTTTGTGGAGCTGGGTGAAACCTTCGAACAGACGGTGCACCGAGAAGTAATGGAGGAAGCAGGGATAGAGATTTGTGAGCCGCGGTATGTCCGCTCTCAACCGTGGCCCTTCCCGGATTCTCTGATGGTAGCTTTTGAAGCTGACTGGAAGGCAGGGGAGCCACGCCCTGACGGGAAGGAAATAGGTGCCCTAGGTTGGTTTAAGCTGGACGAACTTCCCAATATTCCACTTCGTGGGAGTGTTGCGCGCTATCTCATAGATCATGCGGTTGAACAAAGTCGAAAACAAAACAAAACCTAGGTTTCACAGAAAGAAGCGGTCAGGCCCCTTGTGTTCCTCATTTTTTGTCTCTAGGATGCATCTCAGAAAGAGGTGCCTCTATGGAATTCTCCTGGAGTTTTATCATCGATATTGGGCTTGTTTCGGTTGCACTGCTTGTAGCCACCTATCTGCGGTCAAAAATCGGGTTTTTTCAGAAGCACTTGATTCCGAATGCACTGACTGCCGGCTTTATTCTAATTCCTGTCTATAATTATCTACTCCCTGCCTTAGGTGTAACCACCAATTCTCTGGGCGACATGGTCTATCACTTACTCAATGTTTCTTTCATTTCCATGTCCTTACGCTCCGCACCTCCTAAGGAAAAAGGCCAGGCCCGGGGCGGCGTCTTTGGCATGTCCACCGGC
>JAFIHQ010000149.1 GCA_017849315.1 Treponema sp. | reverse complement strand
GCCGATTTACGAGATTTACGGGAAGACAAAAAAGCCAAATACACCGACAAAATCACCCAATAATAAGCCCTATGATTCCGATCAGCACAAGGTACGGCGCAAACCAATAAAGTTTGCCGTTTTTGATCACCTTGAGCAGGAATTTGAGCGCAAACCATCCTGAAACAAAAGCCACGATAAATGCTATGGCGATATTGCCCAACGAGACTTGCGTTATCATGCTTCCAAGATCTTTCAATTTGAGTAAGAAAGCGCCTAAGACTGCGGGAATTGCGAGCAAGAACGAAAATTCGCCCGCCCACTCTCTATCCAAACCCGCAAAGAGGCCAGCAGAAACTGTAAAGCCAGAACGACTGATCCCGGAAAAAACACCGAGGCCTTGAGCCACGCCAATGAATGCTGCGCGGCCGACGCCTGTTTCCTCAGGGCCGCGGCCCTCTCCTTTGGCGTTGGGTTTGACGAGAACGGTAAGGGCAAGCACGGCGGCTGTTATCAGCAATTCGATGGAATTGACGCGTACTCCGCCAGTGGGCAATTTGTCGATAAAATAGCCCATTATGCCCGTTATTATTGTTGCCACAATCAATAACAGAATTATTGTCTCATTTTGGCGCTGACGCGTATAGCGGCTCACCTGAATGGTAGCGCCGGAGGCTTGCTTTTGGGCTTTGGCGCCGTGGCCGGTAACCCAATTCCAGGCGGCGACGAGTAGCTCCGCTATTCTTGCACGAAATTGTAGTATGAGGACGAGCAGGGTAGCCAGATGTAATACTATGTCAAACATAAGTGGAACATCGCTCAAGCCAAGCCATTCTTTAAAGATTTCCAGATGGCCGCTGGAAGAGATGGGCAAAAACTCGGCGATGCCCTGAATCAGTCCTAGAATAACAGCTTTTATGGGTGTCATAGGTCCTCCCGAGACGGATGCCATTCGATTACTGCGCTCTGATAATACTGAATTGGTAAGCCCCCTGCAATTGCGTTTGGGTCCGTTGGCTACCTGAATTCTTCAACAATTGCATGGTTTTTCAGTTTTCTGGCAAAGTTGGCCCAAAAGCCCAGTTGCTTCAATCAGGAAATATCGACTATATTTGAAAAGAATAATTAACTGCGTATGGATGTTTGCCCAAACATCGTACGTAAAAGGAAAAACCATGAATATTTCTAAGAACAAGGTCGTCACGATAGACTACAGCCTGCACAATGAAACAGGGGAGCTTTTGGACTCGTCGGAGGGCGGCGAGCCGCTCGTCTATCTGCATGGCAATGAGAATATCATCCCCGGATTGGAGAAATTCCTGGAAGGCAAGACGACTGGAGATTCTATTTCCTGCACGGTTCCTGCCGCGGAAGCCTATGGCGAACGCGACGAAAGTCTCGTTTTCAAGGTCTCAAAAAAGGACTTTGGCGACAACGTTGAGGTAGCGCCAGGCATGCAGTTCGAAGCCCATGGCGAAGAAGGCGTGCAGATCGTCACCGTGGTCGGTGTAAATGGAGACGAAGTTACCATTGACGCGAACCATCCGCTCGCCGGCGAAAACCTCCATTTCGATGTCAAGGTTGTCGATGTTCGCGATGCTACAGAAGAAGAAATCGAGCACTGCCATGTCCATATGGATGGGGAAGATGGCTGCTGTGACGACGACTGTGACTGTGCCGATTGTGAAGATGGATGCTCCGACGGCTGCTGTGATTGACTAGCGTAGAAAAAAGGTTATAGTTTTTGGCCGAATGAAACATATATCCCCGTTTAAGCCGCTCGATATTGCCGCCATTGTTCTAGGAATAGTGGCGGCAGTTTTTATCTCCGTCAAAGTTTATTCAAACCAAAGCGGGACGCTTTTTGCCCACATAACAGGCCCAAAAGGCGAATGGATTGAACCTCTGGACAAAGATAAAGAAATCGATGTGGAAGGGCCATTGGGTATCACAAAGGTTAAGATTGCAGGCGGTGCTGCCTCAGTCATCGACTCGCCCTGTGCCAACAAATTGTGCATGAGCCAGGGCGCCGCTTCAAAACCAAATCAATGGATCGCATGTTTGCCTAACAAAGTCTTTGTGAAAATCGAGGGGCGAACGCCGAGCAAGGATCAACCAGATGCCTCAACGTTCTAATAATCCAGGCCGCACACAAGCTGACGCACAAAAATCTACACTAAGACCGACTCGAACATTGGCGAGCGCACTGCCCGGCAGCGGTCGTTTTACGGATACCGTGGACGTTACGGCGCTTTTGGGCGCTTTTTGCTTTTTCCTTTCCTCGATTGAATACATGCTGCCAAAGCCCTTGCCTTTTATGAGATTGGGGATCGCAAACCTGCCTATCTTGCTTGCGGTCGATATTCTACCTTTCCCCTGGTACATTCTGCTGGCCATCGTAAAAGTGATAGGAATGAGCCTGATATCAGGGACGCTTTTCTCGTTTGTAGCGCTTTTTTCGCTTATGGGTACGCTCACTGCGGCGCTCGTGATGTGGGGAGCTCGCACACTGGGCGGCAGGTATATATCCCAAATAGGCGTCTCGGTGTTAGGAGCCATTTCGTCCAACCTGGTGCAAATGGTCATAGCACGGTACGTGGCGTTCGGCGAAGCAGCCTGGCTCGTAGCGCCGGTCTTTGTGGCGATGGGCCTTGTCACGGGCCTTGCGCTCGGGCTTTTTGCAGAACACTTTGCCAAAGTGTCACGGTGGTACGCCCTCGCTTCCGGCAGGATGCTGGCCGCACCTGATACCGCTTCCGACAGCCCAGGCGCCGCGCCGCCCCCCGCCCGGCCCGCCCCCCGCCACGAGAGCCGCACCGAGCACCGCCAAATGCGCCATGTTCGCCGCCGCGCCTCCAAGGACGCGGCGCGGGCGGCGCGTCAGCTTCGTCGCGCTCGGTTCGAGCAAACCTTTGTGCCGTGGCAAATTGGCCTCGCGGGCCTTACGGTCGCTATTCTTTTTATTTTGGAAAAAAACCTTGCAGTTAAGCTTGGCCTTCTGCTTTTTTTCATCCTTGCAACCTATCTCGCAGGCAAATCTTTCTCGCTTCTTGTTACGCTCATGGTCTCCGCGGGCATAATCCTCGCCAACCTCTTTGTACCCTCAGGGAAGATTCTCTATCGTTTAGGGCCCATAACAGTTACGCAATTCGCTTTAACAGATGGAATTATGAAGGCAGTGACCTTTGAAGGCCTCATGTTCCTTTCCAAGGCGAGTATCCTGCAGGGCCTAAAGATTCCCGGAACACTCGGCAACATCGTGAGTTCGTCCTTTCTCTACTATGATCGGATTATCGAGTACAAGGGTAGGATTCACGCTGCAACGCTGAGTGCCGACGTGGACGAGATGATGTTCACAGTCTGGGAAAAAGAAACCGCCCAACAGGAGCCCACCACAAGCGCCAACGCCGTCTCTGGTCTATCACCAAGTTCCAAGACCAACCGGGGCGCAGCCATATTACTCCTCGCTGTCGCCATCGTCGTGGCACTGTTTATTTTTGTCTAGTCGCTGCCTAATCCCTTTTTAGTCGCCTCAGCCGCCACAGCAATCTCCACGCAACCACGCTCATGCTGAGCAGCAATAGAAAAGGCCCACCGCACAGCACACCGGCAGCTACCGGCACGCGCCCTGCAATGGACCCACCTCCTAAGCGCCCCTAAAGGGCAAAGCTCTTTAGACGCCGCTTTCATTTATCGGCCAACTCCGCGCCGAACTTGAGATTCGGCATAATTTGCCTCATTTGGCGCGCTTCCCAGGGTGCGATTTGCCGCAGGCATCATTCACCCTTTTGGCGCGCCTTGCTTGCACAGCATTGCTTGCACAGCCTTGCTTGCACAGCCTTGCTTGCACATTATGCCTTGACGACGATATTCACCAGCTTGTCCGGCACCACAATCACCTTTACAACGCTCTTGCCCTCAGTCCATTCCTGAACCTTCGGCAGTTCAAAAGCCTTGGCTTTCAGCGTCTCCTGGTCCGTCCCCGCCGCTGTCGTAAAGCGCTCGCGCACCTTGCCGTTGACCTGGACCACAATCTCTTTTTCGTCGTCCTGCGTCAGTGCCTCGTCGTATTCCGGCCACTTACTTTTGGAAATACTCTCGGTGTGCCCCAGTTTTTCCCAAAATTCCTCACAGAGATGCGGCGCGTAGGGCGACAGAATCTGTACAAATGGCTCCCACAGGGAGCGCGGCAAGGCTGGCAGCTTCGCAATCTCGCCCAAGTAGATCATCATCTGAGAAATCGCCGTGTTGAAATTGAGCGTATCGGTGTCATGCGTCACTTTCTTTATCGTCTTGTGCAGGAGCTTTTTGAGTTCGAGGGGCACCTCGCCCTGTCCAACCACCTCATCCTTCACACGTGGCCCGCCCTGCCCAGCCTGCCCGCCCTGCTCATTTCGCTCCCCCTGCTTATTCTGCGGGCCCTGCTCATCCAACCCGCCCCGATGGTCCTGGACAAGCGGCTTTTCCGACACAGCCCAAGCCCGCTCCAAAAATCGGCTCACACCGACGAGCCCCGCAGTCGACCACGGCTTGGACACCTCCAAGGGCCCCATGAACATCTCGTAGACACGCATGGAATCGGCGCCATATTCCGCTACAATGTCGTCCGGATTGACCACATTGCCGCGGCTCTTGGACATCTTCTGATTGTCCTCGCCCAGAATCATGCCCTGATTGATGAGCCGCATGAAGGGCTCTTCCGTATTGACCACGCCGATGTCGTACAGGACCTTGTGCCAGAACCGCGAATACAAAAGGTGCAAAACCGCGTGTTCCGCCCCGCCAACATAGAGATTGACGGGCATCCAGTAATCGATTTTGGAACGGTCGGCGAGCGCCTTGTCGTTATGTGGATCGAGATAGCGCAGATAATACCAGCACGAGCCCGCCCATTGGGGCATGGTATTGGTTTCGCGCTTGGCCGGGCCGCCGCACTTCGGGCAGGTGGTGTTTACCCACTCGGGTATGGTCGCAAGCGGAGATTCGCCCGTGCCAGACGGCGCGTAGCTCTTCACTTCGGGCAATAAGAGAGGCAACTGATCTTCGGGCACCGGCACGATGCCGCACTTGTCGCAGTGCACAAGCGGGATGGGCTCGCCCCAGTAGCGCTGGCGGCTAAAAAGCCAATCGCGCAGCTTGTAGTTTGTAGCCTTTTTGCCAATCCCCTTAGCTTCGAGCCAGGCGGTGATTTTTTCCTTGGCTTCGGCGGTCGGTAGCCCTGAGAACTCCCCGGAGTTGACCGTGACACCGTCTGCGGCCATGCAATGGTCGGGCTCCTTGTCAAAAGGTCCGGCCGCGCCTTTTTCAGCAACGACCTGTACGATGGGCAGGCCAAATTTCCTTGCAAAGTCCCAGTCGCGCTCGTCGTGAGCAGGAACGGCCATTATTGCGCCAGTTCCATACGAAATAAGGACATAGTCAGAAATCCAGATCGGAATCTTGCGCCCATTCACTGGGTTTATCGCGTACGCGCCCGTAAAGACGCCAGTTTTGTCCTTAGCAAGGTCTGTGCGCTCAAGGTCACTCTTGCGGGCGGCTTCTTCCACGTAATTCTGCACCTTTTCCCGTTGTTCAGGCGTCGTGATTGTGTCGACGAGCGGATGTTCCGGCGCAAGAACCATGTAGGTGGCACCAAAAAGCGTGTCTGGCCTCGTGGTGTATATCTCGAGTGTTTCGGTGTGCCCATCGATAGGGAAAATTACCGAAGCGCCTTCGGACTTGCCAATCCAGTTGCGCTGCATCAGTTTGACCGGCTCTGGCCAATCCAGATCGTCGAGTCCGTCAAGAAGCCTGTCGGCGTAATCGGTTATCTTGAGCACCCACTGGCGGATGCGTTTGCGCGTCACTTTGGTGTGGCAGCGGTCGCAAAGCCCGTCCTTGACTTCCTCGTTGGCAAGGCCCGTCTTGCAGGAAGGGCACCAGTTGATGGGCATTTCTGCTTCGTATGCGAGCCCTTTTTTATAGAGCTGAAGGAAAATCCATTGGGTCCATTTATAGTAGTCAGGGTCGCAGGTCGATATTTCCCTGGACCAATCGTAGGAGAAGCCGAGTGATTTTATCTGCGAGCGGAAGCGGTTGATATTGGCCTCGGTGGTCACGCGCGGATGGGTTCCGGTTTGAATGGCATAGTTTTCGGCAGGCAAACCAAAAGCATCGAAACCCATTGGGTGTAGCACGTTGTAGCCGCGCATCCGCAGGTATCGGCAGTAAATATCGGTAGCGGTGTAGCCTTCCGGATGGCCTACGTGCAGGCCTGCGCCGGACGGGTATGGAAACATGTCGAGGATGTAGCGGCGCTTCTCTTTGGGAAAGGAAGGATCTTCGGTCGCCTTAAAGGTCTGCTCGTCTTCCCATCGCTTTTGCCACTTTTTTTCGATACTCTGAAACGGATATTTTGCCATAACAACTCCAAGCTTCGTCTAAAAGGCCATGAGCGTTTTAGCTGCGTTTATGGTTTGAATGATAGTATCAATAAAGAGAGCCCGTCTTCAAGCCACTTAGGATACCGCGAGCGCATCATCTCCTGTTGCCAACGAAGTTGCCGTCGAAGTAGCATAAGAACCTGCAACAGAAATTGCAGTCAGATGGCAAGCGGCGTATAATGGCCGCATGAGTACACGACAAGCCAATGCAACCGAAAATGCGCCCAAGGCGCTCGGTCCTTATTCACAAGCCATAACGGCAAGTGCCCCAAAGACAGTCTATGTTTCCGGCCAGACCCCTATCGATCCAAAGACCGGTGAACTCGCAAAAGGAATAGAAGCCCAGACTGAGCAGTGCATTCTGAACATCAAAGCCATTCTGGAAGCAGCGGGCTCGTCGCTTGCAAATGTGGTCAAGACGACGGTCTTCCTGCAAGACATGAACGATTTTGCGGCGATGAACGCCACCTATGCCAAGCTCTTCCCCGAACCATGCCCAGCCCGCGCCACGGTACAAGTTGCGCGTCTACCGAAGGACGCCATGGTAGAAATTGAGGCGATCGCCATTGTAGACGAACGTCGCAGTGCAAAACCCGCGTTTGTCTACGACTTTAAAACAGCCCCCAACAGGCGCGGCCTGGGCTCCATCAAATGGGAGCAGATGCTGCAGATAAAGCCCGATGTTAGCACGGACGTCATTCCCTTCTCGGTGGCTGACATGGAGCTCAAAAACCCACCAGAAATAGTCCAAGGGCTCAAAGACTTCCTGGATACGGCGGTGCTTGGCTATACCCAGCCTACGCCTGAGTATCTCAAGGCTGTATGTGACTGGATGCAGCGGCGTCATGACTGGACCATAAAACCTGAGTGGATCTGCGGCTCGCAGGGCGTCGTCAGTGCTTTTTTTGCCGCCACAAAAGCCTTTAGCGAGCCTGGCGATGGGGTTATTGTGCAAACGCCGGTCTACTATCCTTTCTATAAAGCGATCGAAGCCAATGCCAGAACCATTGTGCGGAATCCGCTCAAATTTGACGGCGAGCGTTACACGATCGATTTTGAGGATTTGGAGCGCCAGGCGAGCGATCCCAAGAACAAGATTTTGCTCTTCTGCTCGCCGCACAATCCTGTCGGCCGGGTGTGGACCAAAGACGAGCTAGAGCGGGTGGGCCAGATCTGCCTTGCACATAAGGTCCTTATCATCTCGGACGAAATCCATTTCGATCTCGTCATGCCTGGATACCACCACACTGTGTTTGCAACACTCTCTGAAGAGCTCGCGGACAACATGATTGTCTGCACAGCGCCGAGCAAGACCTTCAACTTGGCGGGTATGCAGACATCCAACATAATCATCCCAAACCCGTCCTTGAGGGGCAAATTCACGGCCATACAAGAGTCGGAAGGCTTTTCTGGACTGGGCATACTTGGCTACAAAGCCTGCGAGATTGGTTATACCGAATGCGAGCCCTGGCTTGAGCAGCTACTCTCCCTTGTCGAGCACAACCACCAAGTGCTCAAGTTCTACATTGAAAAGAAAGTGCCCGAGGTCAAGGTTTTCGACATGGAAGGGACTTATCTGCAGTGGATGGACTTTAGGGCGCTCGGCATGGACAAGGATGAGCTCGAGAAGTTCCTGCATGAGGAAGCCGAGCTTTTCTTCGATGAGGGCTATATTTTCGGCGAAGAGGGCACTGGCTTCGAGCGCATGAACCTCGCCTGCCCGACTCACAAGGTTGTGGACGCAGTTGAGCGCCTGGCCGCAGCGGTCAACCATCGCAAAGGAAGCAGGTAAATCGCTCAATATTGCCTTGTAGGCGTTGTGCTGGCGGCAACCAAGCGCCACCAGCAACGCCAATTTGGCTAAAAGACCGGGATCATTCTTTTTAAACTCGGACCACACATCAGTTACGCCAACTGCAGCTTTCCCTACTATATGAGCGGGATCATTCCCGATCGCGAGAATCTCTTTGTTGTGAAGCCCAGTAAGTTCACGGCGTGGGCTGCGATTGTCTCGTCCTGTCGCCTGATGTCTAGCCTGTTATGCAAAACATGCCAGGAGTTCGGCTTACACCTTGCAAGTACTTTAGTTGCTCAACTGCTACGGTCCAACAGCCGGAACCAGCGCTTCCACACCGCCTACAGGCACACCCGCCTCAGGATTCGTTCCGCCAAATTGCATTCCGCCGTTTGGCGTCCCTTGGTCTTGCGCCTGATCTGAAGCGTTCTCTTCCTGAACTGTGAATGGTTCCATGTATGGTTCAACGCCATTGACCAATTTCGGAACAGAAAGCAGGACCATGCTCTGACCAAACGGTATGCTTATCTCTTTCTCGATCTTCTGCTCCGGGTCGAAAATCTCAATCTTGATCTTGTGGTTTTGTCCCTTAACAACAGCCTTGTCTCGGTCGCCAGCATAATATTCCGACGACTCGAGATTGTCGATCTGAACCGACATACCGTCGATAGCTGTGTACGACGTTCCTTCCACATCTTTATTGTCAATCAAAATTGTGTGCTGCTTGCCAGTAAAAATCATTATGGCACCCAGCCCCACATAGATAACCAGGAGAATAAGACGAGCTATAAGCTGCCGTTTTTTGTTGGGTATTGGCCTTGTTGCTTCAGAGCTCGTCGCATTCGTGGTCGTATTCGTTGTTGGATTCTTGTTATTGCTGCCGGATTTCATTTACTTCCTCCTGTCGCAGCACTGTCGGTCGGCAGGGTCTTCGTGTCCGGACCAACCCCCTGACGCAAGCCCATTCGGGCAGCGTCGGCGGCTTTCTTGGCTTTCCAGGCATACAGCACGAGCGAGATCGCTATGACGCCGTAGCCAATAAACTGCCGGAAATATTCGCCTATCATGGCCGAGCCGAACAGGTTCTGGCCGGCGAGCGGCGATACAATGTACATGGCGTGCAAGAGTATGACGCCGATGAAGACGTTCGGAATACTCGCGTGCGTTACCGAGGCTCCACCTACAAGAATTGCCGCAGCGGCAAAGAAGCTCGTCTGATCGTGCGCATTGTACGTCGCCATATTGCCCATATTCTGCAGGAAGATGATCTGCCCGGCACATGCCAGCACTGTCGAAATCAGAATGGCGACAATTCGAGTCCGCTCCACAGGGATACCTGCAGCCTCGGCCACAGCCATATCCTGGCCGACTGCCCGCATGTCTTGACCTAATTTCGTCTTCTTGAACCAGACGATGAACACACACAAAACTGCGATTACGACGAACGTAATGAGCGGCACCGAGAACGGCCCGACTTTCAACAGCACAATGTTGTCCAGCGATTGTCGTACTGACTCCAGGTTGAGCGTGTTTCTCACACCGTAGCCCCGCGACAGCGTTATAGAAGAATTGTGCATGGGAATCACGGAACCCATTACGTACAAGATGAAGAATTGATACACACCGCTAATAAAGAAGGCCAGGATATAGCCGGTGACCATCTCTCTGCCTTTTGCCTTGTTCATGATTTCGCCGCAAACCCAGCCCAGCAACAGCGATATCGGCAAACCAACCAGCATTGCCACGACTAAGCCCTGCCATCCTGCAATGCCCCAGTCGATTGCAAAGATGAGCCCAATCTGCCCCGCCATTGCGCCAAGTGTCATGGCAAAGTTGATGCCCATTCCTGCGTAAATCGGCAAGAGCAAGGCCAAGACCAGGAATGAATTTCTTCCCAGACGGGTAACAATCTCTTGCACAATATAGGTTATCGACAAACCAGAAGGCTTGATCGAGAAAACCGTCAGGAGGACAAAAATTATAACGACTGCATAATCAGAGAAGAACTTACCGATATTTTTTTTTGCGCTCATTTTGTCACCTTCGTCTTGCGCGTGAGCGCATAGAGAATAATTCCGTTAGAAACGATCATTCGGATTACTTCCGACATATCTGTCTGCAAAATCGAGTTGATAACGGACGGTGTCATAGTTAGCAAGCCCTGGAAGAGCAACGTTCCAATAATCACGTTGGCCATACTGGCCTTGTTGACGCTCGCACCACCGATCAGGATGGCCGCAATTGCAGGGAACACCATCGCGTTCGGCGCGGTGTAAAGCTGAATAAAACCAAAACTTTGCTCGTAAACGATAATGCCCACTGCCCCGAGGAATGTCGACATGATTGTAGAAATGAGCCGCATCTTGTCGGCATTGACGCCGGAAGCGCGCGCAAAATCGGGGTTGGATCCGACAGCCGTCATAGCAGTGCCGGTCTTGCTCCGCATAAAAAGCCAGACAAGGTAGCAGCACAGCGCCACAAAGAGCACAAGGCCAGTCGGGAACACAAAAAATGCGCCTATCTTTATGGCAAGGAAGTCGTTCAGTATCTTGAGCCAGTAACCCTCCGTAGAGATTGTCGTTCTCAAGCCTTTACCTGCAAACCCCCACACCATCTGTGGATTGTTGTAAGGCAGAACCAACCACATGATGCACATGATCATGACCATGGAAAAACCAACGTACATCCCGATGGTCATTTCCTCGCCTCGAACTCTGTTGAGCAGCATGCCATAGACCCAACCAAAGAGCACCGAGAAGGGCAGCGCCAAGGCCATTGCCCCAAAAAATCCAATGAATCCACGCAACTCAAGCTGCATGGACAGAGTCGAACCGAGCAAACCAGCTATCATGCCAAGGGCCAGACCAAAGTTCAGTCCACAGCCAGCCTGGATCATTGGGACGAGCGCCAACACCAAAATCGCGTACTGACCAAATCGGTTCAGCACATCGGAAACGGAGGCGTCCAGCCGTACGCCTACAATCGGTGCCAGAATGAACAGCACAATCAAAAAAATAAAGATTATGATTCTGGGCCAGCCGAAGTCTTGAATAAACGTTTTGATGTCACGCATTCGGCACCTCCTCAGTAGCTGAAATTCGTTTTGTTTTGGATGGCGAGTCTGCTTCTCCAGCCATGAGAATGCCAAATTCTGCCACATCGGCGCTCGGCGGCAGAATCCCTGCTATCTTGCCTTCGTCCACAATGGCAATCCGGTCGCAAATGGAGCGCAACTCCTCGAGTTCGCTCGATACCATAACGATCGTTGTGCCATAATCGCGGTTATATTTCTTGAGCGTATCGATAACGAGCCGTTTGGCGCCTACATCGATGCCTCGTGTCGGCTCAGAAACGAAAAGGAGCTGTGGCCTGAGTGCGAACGCCTTAGCAAGGCAGATCTTCTGCTGATTACCACCAGAAAGTTCTTTGGCCGGTTGCTTGGTACTTGTGCACTTGATATCCAACAGCTGAATGTATTCTTGGCAGAGTTTTTCCATTGCGGCACCGTCGCGCTGAGTAAAAAGGCCGCCCAAAACCGGCTTTAGATACTGTCCGTGCGTCTGCATGGCAGTAAAAGCAATATTCCATTCCAGGCTCTCGTCGAGCAACAAGCCTACGCCCCGCCGGTCTTCTGAAACGAAGGCCATCCCTGACTTGAGGGCCGCTGCCGGATTGTTGAGCAGTATCTCTTTTCCGTTCAACATGGCCTTGCCACCCGCTGGGTACAGTCCCATAATGCCGTTCGGAATACCCAGTTTGCCCTGCCCTGCAAGCCCGCCAATACCAAATATCTCGCCCTTGTTGACCGAGAAACTCACGTCGCGGACCGTCTCTCCAGGCATATCGACCCACAAATGCTGCACAGAAAGCACTTCTTCAGGGAATGTGCGCGGCTCTTCCCTTGGGCCAGCCTCCCCGGAAATGCTCCTCCCCACCATCCATGACGCAATGTCTTTTATGGTAACGCCTTTGGCAGGAACGTCCTTCACTGCACTGCCATCGCGCAAAACTACAATTCGATCGGCGATGTCGGTTACTTCCCGCAATCGGTGAGAGATAAAGATGATGCCGACACCCTCTTTGGCAAGCCTTTTGAGCGAATCGAGCAGGACAAGTGCCTCGGACTCGGTCAAAACAGCGGTTGGCTCGTCCAATATGAGGATTTTGGTATTGGATCTGCTGATCTCCCGCGCAATCTCCGTAAACTGCTTATGGCCGACTGGCATTTCCGACACCAACATATCAGGATCTAGCTTGACACCCAGTTTATGGATCGCGGCTTCTGCTCGCCGCCTCATGTCCGGGCGATCCAAGGTGCTCATTCTGTAGCCAAACAAATCGATGAGAAAATTGGGTTTCATCGATTCGCGATTCAAGACAATATTTTCAGTGGTGGTAAAACCTGGAATAAGACTGAATTCCTGATGTACCATGCCCAAACCTGCATCGAGCGCATCAAAGGGGCTCACAAAATGAACCTCCTGACCGTCTAGCTCTATCGTTCCAGTAAAACCACCGGTCTCGGCTATGACGGGCATCCCAAAAAGGATGCTCATAAGTGTCGTCTTGCCTGCACCATTCTCACCGACCAGGCCGAGGATCTCTCCTTCGT
The DNA here is from genome assembly GCA_017849315.1 of Treponema sp. Taxonomy (GTDB): domain Bacteria; phylum Spirochaetota; class Spirochaetia; order Treponematales; family Rectinemataceae; genus JAFIHQ01. Next base: position 14,626 of record JAFIHQ010000149.1, on the reverse strand, counting down.
GCAGGTCAAAACTGACATTATGCAAGACGACGTTTCCATAAAAATCCTTGGAAACATTCTGCAAAGACAGAAGAGGACTCGTTTGTCCCATAGTAATTCCTGACTATTAGCGTAAGATTTCCCTTTTGGGAGAGGGAAGACCCATAAATATCGCAAAAACTCAACAGAGGCAAGCCCCTGTCCTTACCAGAAAGCACATTTGCAACCTAACAGACAACATGCGCCCGACATCGTGCCGAGCGCGTTGGTGACAACTGAAATCTTTGCATAATAAGCAAATAAACAAAATAAGGGCGACTCATGACTGAATCGCCCTTGTGCAGCAGCAAAGCTTACTTCTTCATTTTGATGTAGTAGTACTTCTCAGGAACCTTTACGCTGGTTGTGGGCAAGAAGCCCTTACCAAAGATATAAGTATCCATGTAAATGAGGATCTGGTTCTTTGCACGAACGCCGGTGCCCATATCCACATAGTAGGCGCCATTCCACTTTGCACCAGGAGTGTACTTGCCGAGTGCAGCAAACACGTCCTTCATGCTGTCTTTCTTGGCTTTACCTTCGATAACATTCTTTGCAAACTCACCAAGACCTGCGGTGAGTGAGTAGCCATAAGAGAATGCCCAGGTTCCGAACCTTCCGGCTCCACCCTTTGCTACAACGGCGGCTTCAACTTTCTTCAGGATGGCAGGGAAATCGCCTGCTTCCTTGGAGAGGTCAAGCCCGAGCGCCCCTGGATAACCCATGAGCGGCGACGGAAGATCGGCTTCGACAAAAATCCCGCCGTAGGCGAGCATCTGCTTGAGCAAAGGCTCGGTTTCACCATCGTTGGTGCAGAAGAACGCGGCATCTTTGCCGTACTTCTGAATCCACTGGGGAACTTTCTCCAACATAAACTGCTGTGCACCCGGCATTCCGATATCGCCGGTTGGATCAGGAGCAGTCTCAAAGTAGAACTTGAGGCCGAGGTCCTTGCAAGCCTCTTCCATAATTGCACGTCGGCGCCCCAGAGACTCGTAGCTCATATGGCGTGCAAAAGAAATATGGACAAAGCTCTTTGCACCGAGTTGCTTGGCAGCCCATGGAATGGTGTAGCCACGGGATACAAAGTCTGCAGAAAGCGCCAAGTCTGCCGCACTCTGAATGACGAGCGGGTCTTCGTGTGGCTCGCCAGCAAGAAGGAGAATGTCCGGTCTCTTTGCCTTAACACGCTTAAAAGCCTCAGTTGTACCAGGAATTGCCTGGTTGACAACGATTGCCTTCATGAGCGGGTCGTCTGCCAAAGCGACTACTGAAGAAATGTAGGTTTCCTGCTGAGACATAAAGTCGTCTGGATAGGTGATATGCTGAATCATACCACCGTCTTTGACGGAGCCATATTCCTGGATAAGACGCTCAGCGCCGCGCAGATCGTCCTCAGACTGAGAAACTGTGCCGGTAACGACGCCAATGTGGAATTTTGCCTTTTCAGCAGCAAAGACATCAGCACCAGCGAGAATGAAAGCCATCGCCAACAAAAGTGCGGTGAGCTTCATCATCTTTTTCATAGGACCTCCTTGAAAAATTGAAAACTCAATGTGATTTTTTATTTTACACCGCAAAAATCTCCAGTCAAGACTATGGCTGACAGTTTTTGCAGGGCTTTGCAATTGTGCTGCGGCTTGAGTACAATCGGTAACAATGAGAATTTCGTTTAAGAGTCTGAACGACGAGTTCATTTACTATAGCAGTCAGCTGTTCGTCTTCTTTATCGTTACCATTCTGATGACCTCAGGGTCCTTCACCATGGGCATAACAACCTCCGCCATCGTGCTTTTTTTCATGCTGATCCAGACGCTTCTGCTTGCAGGATATGGACATATAGCCATATTGCGCTTTCTTTTCTCATTTGTAACGCCTGTCGGCTACACCATACTCTGGGCAGCCACGAGCAGCATGGACTTTTTTGAGACCACCAACGTGTTGCTTTGGGGAGCAGCTGCCTACATTGCAGTTTTCCAAACCTTATCGGTCCTGGTAAAACGACCAAGCGTCAAACAACTTGCAGAAACTTTTTTGTCCATTGGCTCGGCTGCAATCTTCTTTTTCTTTTACTATTACCTGGACAAACGCATCACGCTTACTACATCCTTCGCACGTGGTCAGATTTCTGCTGAAGAATTCGAAGAAGCCATAAAAATCCAGCACTTTTTCTCGGGAATCGAAAAATTTATTGCGTCCTCACAGCATTTATTTGCACTTTTGGGCGTCTTGAGCTTCGACTTCATGCTTTTGCGGGCGCGCATTAGAACCATAAGCTTAAGAAATCGACTCGATCGTCTCCTGGAAGAGCACCAGAAGCAGCCCGACCAGAACGATGTTTTTAAGCAGTATCCGCATGTCAAGCGCGATGCGCCTATGCGCCAGCTCGTTTCTGTGATTTCTTCCGATATTGTCGGTTTTACCGAACTGTATGAGCAGATCGGTCCCAAAAAGGCGACAGCATTTTTAAACAAGTATTATTCTTTATGGACACACGCCGCGGGAGTACAAGGGGGGAGAATCCTTTCTATTACAGGGGATGCTGTAATCATCATATTTGGCTTGGCGGACGAACGACTCAACGCAGACAGAGCTCTCGCCGCGGCATATACTTTCCTCGACGACTTGGAGGAGCTTCGGGACGACCTCCACGTCAATGGGTCGCAGTCCGAGCTCAAGATTTCCCTGGGTGTACACTCCGGAATGGTAGTGGCAGCACAGCTCGGACCGCCTGACGAATATCAGTACTCGGTATTCGGGGACACCGTGGCGATTGCGGCACGACTCGATTCGCTTTGTAGAGAATTGCATCAGGATATTCTGGTGAGTCATTCGACTTTCAGGCGGCTCAGTTTGGAAGGTCAGGCAACCCTGGACCGCGTGGGCGAGATTCTGTTGCATCAAAGCACGAGGCCCATGCCGGTCTATTCCCGAAAGCCTTAAGGACTTGGAATCGCACGATGGATACAACAAGATGTAAACAGTGGGAGACAATTTTGAAACATGAAGGAAGTGGCAGAATGGAATCAGCTAAAATGGAATCAGCTAAAAACTACGGGAACGTTGTGCTACTCGTTGGTTTGTTGACAGTATTGTTCTCAATCGTTTCCTGCTCCGGAAAGGTGGACACAACCATCCGGAACGATTCCAGCGCCAGGGTGGCGATCAGAATCGACGTGCCGGATACACTTGCTGCACGCGTTCGTCAGCTGAGCGATGTTTCACCCAAAGCCAATCTTTTTGATATTGAAAGGATCAAACAGGAGTTCAGCACGAGAAAATCGATTCAACTGATCGATGCGTCGTCAGGAAGCCCCAACTCCATGACGGCGGTGCTATGGGTGCCTGACATTGGTGCGCTTGTTAAAGACACCTCGCTTGTGCCCACCGGCATGATCACTTTTGATAAGGTCGCGGCCTATGGCAGCACGCCCAGCCAACACAAATTGGCGGTGAACATCACAAAATACAATGCCAGTGCGGCTTATCAGCTTTTTCCTGGAATGGACAAGAGCCTGATCGAAAACCTCAACCCGCCTGCATTGGACAAGGATCCAGTGAGCGCACAAGATTACCGAACGAATTTGGAAACAGTGATTATCGGAAAAAAAGCGATGCCGGCGTTCGATGCCTGTACCTTGGACGTAACGGTAACGCTGCCAAAGACTGCGACGTCGGGCAAAGGCGGCACGATTAACGGTCAGACCTTTAAGGCGAAGCTTCCTTTGTTTGACATTCTGATGTTGGAAAAGCCGATTCAGATGGAGCTTATTTGGCCGGAATGAAGTGGCGAAGAGTGTCAAAGCGCAAATAAATGTAGTAAATGACAGGAAAGCGCGAACATCAAGAAACCAAAGGCCGACTCACATGGGTCGGCTTTACGTTTTTTTCGTACAGAGCGGTGCGAAAACCAGCGATAAAGTCAAGCGCAGGTTTTTCAGGATAAGTATTTACTAAATCAGTATTTAATAAGAAATCAAAGAGCGACGTTGATGGAACATCTGAATTGACGGAATCCGCATGAGAAAACTCACGTTTAGCAAATTGAGAAAGCGCACTGCAAAGCGCGGCGAATGGTTCGTCAGGCAGCTCGATTTGGAAGGGGCGGCGGGCTATGTGCTCAGGATAATGCGCGTCGGAATCGGAAATTACAGCAAAATCACGGGAAAGCGAGGCTGGAACAGGGCCAATGGACTCGACCGCGTCGTAGGGTCCGTAAGGCAAAAAACCTAACTGGCTGTAAACAGACATTGCAGGGCGATCCACATGGGCAGGGATGACGAGCGCCCCGGCCCCGGCAGCGAGGAGTGCAAGTTCGTCAAAGCTGGCGTCGAGCGCCGAGCCGAGCCAGATATCATAGAAGGAAAGGATATTGTCGTCGGCATCAACAACGACTTGGTCGCCAAAGACGTCGGGACGAAGGGGAATCGGGGGCAGAAGAGGCGCGACCACGCGCCGGGCGAACTCGAGGGCGAGGCGAGGCGCGGCAAACAGCACAAGAAGATGGGCTTCTTCCCGCGGGTTGAGTTCCAGGCCAAAGAGCGGCAAAACCCCCTCGCGCGCGCAGCTCACCGCAAACGCCGGCGCATTGAACGCCGCATTGTGATCCGTCAACGCCACCACCCCCACCCCCGCGGCGCGCTCTCGGGCCGCTATCAACGCAGGCGACATCTGGAGGCTTGCACACGGGCTCAAGCACGAATGATTGTGCAGATCCGCCTTCAAGATCATCGCTTAAAGGCCTCCCAAAGTCGCCCCGACACCTCATATTGATTCAAACTCGTGCGGAGAATTGCGACGCCTTCCTGCGCAGCAGATTCGACCATATCCTGCGGCAACTCCCGGTTGTTGCAGATTATGATGAGCGGCAAACCCACCAGCGTAGCCACGGCCACCGTGTTCTTATGTGCCTGAATCGTCACGAGCGCCTGCCCATCCTTCGCGTGCGCCATCACATCGGAAAGCAAGTCGGAAGTGTAGACACCAGAGATCTGCATATCGTCCGAGCCGCCGCCTGCCCTTTCGCCTGGAATAATATCGATAATTTCTTTTAGCAACATAAAATGCTCCTCAACCTGATACACTTGTACTCTTACTCGTCACGCGCGCAGTTTGCGCCGCAAATGTGGCCACCATGACGCAGCGTGCGCCGCGACCATAGCTACCGTGCATAGACGCCACCTGTGTAGATGCATATCACGCAGCATACTATACTCATCCTCAAGATAAAACTATGACGAAAGAGGCAGAGCACCGTGATCGAACTCGATAACTTGTCCAAAACCTATGCCAAGAGCCAATCGAAGGCGGTGGACGCCCTTACGCTGACCGTCCCGGACGGCGTCATCTTTGGTTTCCTCGGCCCGAACGGCGCAGGCAAGACAACCACCATCAAACTCACCTGCGGGGCACTCCAACCAGATAGTGGCAACGTCAAAATCGACGGAATATCGATGACAAAAGCCCCGCTCGCTGCCAAGCGGCGCATCGGCCTTGTCAACGACAACCCCGAGATATTCGGCAGGCTCAAAGCCCTCGAATACATCAATTTTGTGGCCGATATTTATCGCGTCCCCACAGCATTGCGCAAAGAACGCATCGATTCTCTTGCCACGACCTTTCAAATTGCTGACGTTCTCACTAACCCGATCGCTTCCTTAAGCCGCGGAATGAAGCAGAAAGTCGCCATCATTGCAAGCCTCGTGTACGATCCGCAGAACTGGATCCTGGACGAGCCCATGGTCGGCCTTGATCCTGAGGCTTCATTCCAAATGAAAGAAATCATGCGCCAGCGGACAGCCGAAGGCAAATGCGTATTCTTCTCCACCCACGTCATGGAAGTGGCAGAAAAAATCTGCGACGAACTCGCCATAATCAACAAAGGAAAAATCCTTTTCGTGGGCACCCTCGAGGCGTTGCGGGACTTGCGTGCCAGCGAGGGAGCCCAGGACGCCACAAGTCAGAGCCTCGAGGAGCTGTTCCTCGAACTTGTCGACGAGACAGACGGAGTAGGTCGATGAGTTCGAACTTTTTGAGCCTCGTGCGGCTCTTCCTGCGGTCGACTTTCGACTTTTCTCTCCCTTCGAAGAGCGAGCTGAAACGCCCAAAGACCATCGCAAAAACACTCGGGATTGTTTTTCTTGGGATTTTCCTGATTCTCGATCTCGGATTTGTCTTTGTGGAATCGAGCATTGCGCAGTACAAAATTCTGAAGCCACTGGGTTTGCAGGACCTAATGCTCTTCAATGCTTCGACCGCTGCATTTATTATGGTGTTTGTTTTCTCGCTCCTGACAGCGCTTTCGTTTTTCTCCGGAGCAGCTTCCGAAGCCGCCTTCCTTTCGATGCCCATAGCGCCCGCCGAACTTCTTGGCGCCAAAATGATGACGGTGTACCTCCTGGAGTCGCTTTTTGGCATACTAGTATTTCTTATACCTGTAATTACGTATGGAGTCTACGAAGCCAGCCCTATCCTTTACTGGATTGCCGGTGCGCTCAATGCGTTCGCCATTCCGATAATCCCCACCGCCCTGGCATACCTTCTCCTTGTCCCTCTCACGAAAGCGTCGAAGCTCTTCAGAAACCGCAACACCATCTTCTATGTGAGCAGCTTTATCGGCGTCGCCTTTGCCTTATGCTTGAATATTCTGATGCAGTCGGGCGCTTGGACGATCGCCGTTTCTCCCGGTACCGCGCAGAGTATATCTACGCAGAGCTCAGCAACGCAAAACCTGACAAATCAGATTATGACTCGAATCGGGAAACTCTGCCTGCCGTCGTTCCTCGCGTGGAAGGCCCTGACCGTGGCATCCTCGTTGCGGTTGCCAGCGCTGGTGGGGTCTCCAGCATTATCAAACGTTCTTGTATGGTTCGGTACTCTTGGCACAACCCTGGCGAATTTCGGCCTTGGGGTTCTTGTTGTAGTGCCGATCACCATCTTCCTTTCAAAGCCATATACCGAATCTCTGATGAGTTTTGGCGAGGCCACCTTGATAAGACAAAAAGCGGGTTCACGATTCAAGCAGAACGCTGCGACAAACGTCTTTAGACAAAAATCTACAATGCGGGCGCTCGTCCAGCGCGAGGTCAAACTCATGAACCGGGAGCCAAGTTATTTTTTGAATGGGCCCTTTGTGGTACTTCTCCTTCCCCTCATCCTTATTGTCGTGTACTTTGCGCAACGCCCTTCTTTCCAGGAGGCATTTGGCGCGCTTGCACCGCTTTTGGAAGGACCGGGTGGCTACCTGTTACCGGCTGCCTTCGCTCTTTTCTTAAGCCTGTCTACAAGTATTGCAGATTCTGCGCTATCCCGGGACGCCCATGCGCTTGCCTGGATAAAATCTCTGCCAATCTCGGCGCGACAGTATTTTGGGGCCAAGATCCTTCATGCCGAGTTTTTCTCGGTGGCAAGCTGTTTCGTTGGCGTTGCCGTAATGCGACTTTTCCTGCCAATTACTACTACGGACATTCTGATCGGTCTTGCTCTTGCCCTGGTGGCTTCGTTTGCGCTCAACATGGGCGGGCTTTGGCTCGATGTGGCGTTCCCAAGGTTAAAATGGAATAACCCCATCGCGGCGCTCAAACAGAATCCAAACGTTGTTATTTGGCTTTTTGCGGGTGCAGCCCTGCTTTTTGGGCTTGGGTACCTCTGCTTTGTCTTAAAGTTGCCACGATATGGCTATGCGCTGGGCCTTGCGGCAGTTTTCGCCATTGCAGACCTTGCTCTGTGGGTAGCTTTTGACCGCTGGAGCGCCATCCGCTACGAGCGCCTGGAAGCCTGACGCCTGAAGCCTGAGACCTGACGCATCACGGGGAGCACCAACGTCGCCTGTCAATCTTGCGCCGTCTCGGTCTCGAGCGGGATGCGGTATTCGACCCAGCGAACCTTGCCTTCTACGATGGCGTTACGGATGCTGCGCTCGACCTTCGACAGACTTGCATTGCCGGTTTTGACCTCGACAAAGACGATTTCGTCCACTTGGCCCTTCGAAGCGCCAGAAAAGGCGACAAAATCCACTGGCTTGCCCACAAAGCGTACGTCCTGAGGATCACACGGAAAGTTGGGTAGGTAGGGTGCGAGTTGCTCTGCTACCTGACCGCCAAGCGTTGCCCGGGAGCGCTTGAGCGCATCGGATCGCTCGGCCTGAAGCTGCTCTGGCAGGTGCTTTTCGGCTTCCAGACGGCCATGGCGCCTCCCCAGAAAGAGGCCTATGAGAAGCCCGCCGACAAACAGGATGGCAACTATAAACACTACTGCCAGCAAAGAAAGACTCTGTTGATTCATTATTCCAGAGCATAGCGAACAATCGGCAATTTAGCTATAATCGGATGATTATGTCGTTCTTGTTTACATCGGAAGCGGAGCTTATGGCCGCTGGTCTCAATCCAGGCGACCTCGACGCGATAATTGTTACCGGGGATGCCTACGTCGATCACAGTTCCTTCGGTACGGCGATAATCGGCCATCTTCTCGCCGCCCGTGGCTACCGCGTCGGCATACTTGCGCGCCCAGACCCCGACGACGTCGCCGCCTTCCGCCTGCTCGGCCGGCCGCGCCTTGCCTTTTTGGTAACTGCCGGCTCCGTGGACTCGATGGTCTCCAACTACACCGCCAACAAAAAGCCGCGCTCCGAGGACAATTACGCCCCGGGCGGCGACAAATCGCTCTGCTTGCGTGGCGATGGTACGGTTGGACCGGGCCTTAAAGGCAGAGCCAACGCCCGACCCGACCGTGCGCTTATTGTTTACTCAGGCATGTGCCGCCAGGCGTACAAAGGTGTACCCATCATTGCAGGCGGCCTTGAAGCAAGCCTGCGCAGACTATCCCATTACGATTATTGGTCGGACACAATCCGTAAATCGATTCTTCTCGATTCAAAAGCCGATATTCTGGTCTATGGCATGGGTGAGCGCCAGATTGTGGAGATCATGGACCGCCTCGCCCACTGTGCCAACCCCACCAAGCTTGCCCCACCTACCAACCCTGCAAAGCCTGAGGCAAAGCCAGACCTTTCCGGCATACGTGGCACTGTGCACGCCCAACACATAGGGCATACAGCGGCAACGCTGCTTGAGTCAGTCCTGGCACAAAGGCCCGATCTGCACGACGCCCTTGTGTTGCCTGATTTTTCCGTTCTTGCCGGTTCCGCTCTCGACGGTTCCGGCGAGCTTACCAAACGGGCATATGCCGAGTCGTTCTCGCTGCAATACAAGAATTCCGATCCACTTTCAGCCTCGCCGCTTATCGAGCCTTATGGAGAGCGCATCGTCATTCAAGAGCGCCCGGCGCTGCCCCTTTCGCAACAGGAAATGGATGCAGTCTATGCCCTTCCTTACGAGCGCCAGTGGCATCCGGCCTATGACGCTTTTGGCGGTGTGCCCGCCCTTACCGAAGTCAAATTCTCCCTCACCTCGTCGCGCGGCTGCTTCGGCGCCTGCTCTTTCTGCGCCCTCACCTTCCATCAGGGCAGGAACATAAGCTCCCGCAGCCGCGCCGCCATCCTCCAAGAGGCGCGCGAGCTCACTCTTCTCCCCGACTTTAAGGGCTACATCCACGACGTGGGCGGGCCCACCGCCAATTTCCGCGTGCCTGCATGCAACAAAATGGCCAAACGTGGTGCCTGCATGGACCGCCGCTGCCTTTCGCCCGAACCTTGCCCCAATCTAAAACCGGACCATCGCGACTATGTCGAGCTCTTGCGCGAACTGCGCACGGTTCCAGGGGTAAAAAAAGTGTTTGTGCGTTCCGGTGTACGTTTTGACTACGCGCTGCTCGACCCGGACGACACGTTCTTGCGCGAGCTAGTGCAGCACCATGTCTCTGGTCAACTCAAAGTAGCGCCCGAACATGTGTCGCCCAACGTCCTTGCCTTGATGGGTAAGGCGCCGCACCAGACCTTTGAGGCTTTTTCCAAAAAATATGCCGCGCTGAATGCCGAAATGGGCAAGAAGCAGTATTTGGTGCCCTATTTTATTTCTGGCCACCCTGGAGCCGACTTGTCCGCTGCACTGGAACTTGCGCTCTACCTTAAGCGTACTGGCTTTGTGCCCGACCAGGTCCAGGATTTTTACCCCACACCGGGCACGCTTGCCACTGCGATGTGGTTCTGTGGCTTCAATCCCCTAGACGGCAAACCAGTCTATGTTGCAAAGGGCGCGCACGAACGGGCACTGCAGCGGGCGCTATTACAGTTCAATAAGCCGCAGAATGCGTCGCTCGTTCGCGAGGCCTTACAAAAACTGGGCCGCACCGACTTAATCGGTACACGGCCCAGCTGTCTTGTTCGACCCTAGTTGTTCGACCCTTCGCTTACTGAATAGTCTCTACGCGGATCATATTCGTCGTGCCCTGCTGTGCCAATGGCAAGCCTGCCACGATGACGACCTTGTCTCCAGTTTCGAGCATCCCTTCCGCCTTGCAGATCGAAATGGCCTCGTCCACTACTGCGTCCAGGCGCGTGCCTTTGCCGGAATGCATGAATGGCACGACACCCCAGTTAAGCGCCATCTGGTGATACAGCCGTTCGTCGCTCAAAAAGGCGTAAATAGGCATTCTGGGACGCAGACGCGACAGCAACCTTGCGGCGTGTCCAGTTTCCGTAAGCACAATGAGCGCCTTTGCGCCGCACAAGTAGGCAACCGAAACCGCGTTGTACGACATAATTGCCGGAATATCGCCGGTTTTTACCTCTGGAGGAATGTCACTATGGAAATCTTCATAATCGAATTGTTCCTCGACAATATCGATAATCGAGCTCATGGTCTTTACGACTTGTACTGGATACTTGCCCATCGCCGTCTCACCGGAGAGCATGACAGCGCTTGTCGAATCGAAGCAGGCGTTGGCAACATCCGACACTTCCGCACGAGTCGGCATTGGGTTTTCGATCATAGACTCGAGCATCTGCGTTGCCGTAATAACTGGTTTTGCCGCCAAATAGCACTTCTTTATGATACTCTTCTGTGCGATTGGTACCGTCTCTATTGGCATTTCTACACCCATATCGCCACGGGCAATCATGATGCCATCCGCTTCGCGGATAATCTCGTCGATATTCGCAATGCCGCGTGCAGATTCGATCTTGGCAATGAGCTTCGTTGTGGGGCGCTTCCCTGTGGAGAGCGCAAACCGCTGCACCAGACGCCGAACTTCTTCGATATCTGTCGCACAACGCACAAAGGAAAGCGCGACGTAGTCGATATCGCTGCTCACAGCCCAGGATATGTCGCTTATGTCTTTTTCCGAAAGGAAGGGAATTGGATAATCGGCCCCAGGAATGGTGAGGTGAGCTTTTGGCCGCAGTGAGCCTTCGTTTTCGATCTGTACCACAACGGCGTGAGGTTTTTTCCCAACCACTTTGCCGGTAAAATAACCATCCATCAGGATGATTTTTTGGCCAATTCCACAGATTTTATCGATGTCCGGAAGATTCGTAAATAAATGTTCAGGTGTAGGTGACTTGCTGTTCTCAATTCCATTGGCATCTTTGCTTTCTATAATGAGCTGAGCACCTGCAGCGATCGGCAGATTGGCAGTATAGCCATAAAGCCGCAAAGCCGGCCCTTTGATATCCGCCATAATTGCAACAGGTTTGTGCAACTGCTGCCGCGCCTCACGGATCATTGCCACAGTTTTATCGGCTTCTTCGTGCGTCTTATGGGAGAAATTCAACCTAAAAACGTCCACGCCCTGCTGGATGAGAGCCTTGATGATCTCAGGGCTTTCGGAGGCCGGGCCTGTGGTCGCCACAATTTTTGTTCGCTGTTCCATATTGCTACCTCGCTTTCAGTCTCTGCTACCAGACTGAGGGTGTATCTTGATATATTCACGAATCGCTCGTCTTGTCGATTCGAACGATATCATATTCCATGGAATTGAGTCCGGGTGGACAAAAACAACGCGTGTGGACTCCCTGATGTCGACCTGAAGCGAAAGCTCGCCAGCCTCGGTTGCGTCTGTCCAAAAATACGTGTCGCAAGTCCAATATGGCACGCCCGCGTAAGTATATTGATTTGGGTAAGAACCAAGGTAGTGGATCGAGTCAGGTGCCCAGCCAATTTCTTCCAGACATTCGCGCAGAGCAGCCTCCCCAGTTCCTTCATTCGGATTCACAAAACCACCGGGAACTGTAAACGTACCCTTGCGTGGATCCTTGGCACGCTCTAACAACACAATGCCGCGCGCTGTTCCCACGACAATGCTCCCCGATGCCGCCACATTGTGATAATACTGAAAGCCGCAGTCCTGGCAGACCCATTTGCGTTCGGGAATCCCGCCTGACGGCATGCAATGGATATTGGGGCTTGCACAGGCAGGACAGAACTTAAAAAGCGCGCCAATACGTGTCTCGGTTATCTCACTCATTGCACCACTCGATTCCCGACTCTTTTCCAAGGAGGAAAAGTCCAGTATTTTAAGTATACAGTATGGAACCAGATAGTTTCGAGGGGGTCCAGAGGCCTACTGAAGCAAAAACTGAGCCAATTGCACAGAATAAGCCTCAGAAAACACGTAGACTATCGCCTCAAGCGGAAAAGAACGCAAAATTCCGCGCCTACGTCAGACAAGCGCCCGAAGCACCGGGCGTCTACATAATGCGTGACGCGAATGGGACAATTATCTACGTCGGCAAAGCCAAGATTTTGAAGAATCGACTCCTCTCATATTTCACGGGACATAAGGAAGCCAAGACCCGACATCTCGTCTCCAAGGTTGAATCCATCGAATGGGTACTTGCGGGTAGCGAATACGAGGCACTCCTTTTGGAGAACAACCTCATAAAAGAGCACAACCCTCAATACAACATCGATTTGAAGGACGGCAAAACTTACCCTTCCATCCGGATCACGAATGAAGACTTCCCCAGAGTCTTCCGCACCCGCCACATCATCAACGATGGCAGCGAATATTATGGCCCGTTCCCGAGCGCGGAGACTATCGATATCTATTTGGACCTCATAAAGCGACTTTTCCCCCTGCGCCGCTGCGTCACATTGAAAAAGCGCGATGCACCCTGCATTTATTACCATATTGGACGCTGCCCTGCGCCCTGCGTAGACAAGATCAGTAAGGAAGCATACCAGGAGCGCGTCGGTGAAGTGCGCAAACTCCTTTCAGGCGACACGGCAACGCTTGTCGCGGATCTCAAGGCGCAAATGGAAACGGCGTCATCCGAATTCCGGTTCGAAGAAGCCGCCCGGCTACGCGACACCATACGCGCAGTGGAGCAATTTGTAGGCCGCAGCACGGTTCAGGATTGGGACACCGAATCGAGGGACTATATCGCATGGTACAGCGATGGCGACCTTTTGAGTATTGTCGTGCTGCGGATGCGCGAAGGCAGAATGCGTGGCAGGGACAGCTACCTTTCGCCCCTTGTGTCGACAGAAGAAGAGGCTGTGCAGACGTTTCTTTCGACGTATTACGATGCCTCCAACCCGCCGCCGTCACAGCTGTATCTCATGAAGTCGGTGGACAGCGCGGCCGTGCGCAAGTATATCCGCTCACTGCGCGCCTTAACCGCCCGCACTGATGGTTCAAAATCCAAGCCGCCCGACGATTCTAAGTCCAGGCCGCGCGTGGCGTTTGTACTGCCGCGGGAACAGCCCCATACGGCGACCATGCAGCTCGCTCTGCAGAACGCCAAGGAAGAACTCATAAAGCGCAGGCGGGAAACCGGCGACATTCAAGCCCTTGTGGAGCTGCGCAATCTGCTTAAGCTCTCACAGGTGCCGCGGCGCATCGAGGGGTTCGATATCGCGCACCTTGCAGGCAAATACACGGTGGCTTCGCTCGTGAGCTTCCGGAATGGCGTGCCCGACAAAAAGAATTATCGATATTTCAAAATTAAGAGCCTTGGCGGTGCGATAGACGACTTTGCTTCGATGCGCGAGGCCGTTGCGCGGCGTTATACGAGGCTCGTCAACGAAGAGGCAGAACTGCCTAACCTCATCCTCGTGGACGGCGGTGCAGGACAAGTCTCTGCAGCAAAAGAAATTCTTGACGAAATTGGCCTCGATTGCGACCTCGCCGGGCTTGCCAAAAAAAATGAGGAGATTTATCTGCCGGGTTTGAGTGAGCCTGTCGTGCTGCCCAAAGACTCGCCTGCGCTGCGCATTCTTGTGGCAGTGCGCGACGAGACCCACCGCTTTGCTACGGGGCTTTCCCAAAAACTGCGCACGACGGATCTGCGCTTTTCAAGGCTTCAGACGGTACCTGGCATAGGAGAAACGCGCGCAAAGAAGCTCTTGAAGACCTTTGGCTCGCTTAAAGCGATCGCAGAGGCACAACCAGAGGAAATAGCGAAGGTAGCAGGCGTAAACCGCGAAGTGGCGCTCGAGGTTCGGGAAATCGCCGCACAATCCTATGGTATGGATTAAAAAAGTACGATAAGATACATCAATCCATTCAAGGAGTTTTACGATGGACAATAATTCGCTTCAGAAAATCGCGCTGTCAATGCGCAGTTTGACTATCGATGCCATACAAAAGGCCAATTCCGGGCATCCCGGGCTTCCGCTTGGCGCCGCCGAATTAGGTGCTTTTCTCTATGGCGAAGAAATGAACTATGATCCGAGCGACACCTCGTGGCTTAACCGCGACCGTTTCG
>JAFIHQ010000023.1 GCA_017849315.1 Treponema sp. | reverse complement strand
GCAGTACCAGGGAAGAAATAGATGTTTGAAAACTTATTGGGACAGGACGAAATCAAATCGAGTCTTACTCGTTCACTTGAGCAAGACGAAGTCCCGCCTGTCTACCTTTTTGCTGGCCCGCCCATGTCTGGCAAAATGACTGCAGCCCTGGAGACAGCCAGGGTCATGTCATGTACACGGTCCGCAGCGTGGGACTGCGATTGTTCGGATTGCATCCGTCATCGTTCTTTGGTACATCCCGATCTTCTGATTCTTGGCAAACGCAACCACCCAGAAGAGATTCTCGTTGCCAAGGACCTGGTCTTGCGGGACCCAAGTTCGTCTTCCCTCTTCTTTTTCGTCAGATCGATCCGAAAACTGCTTGCCCGGTTTTCACCAGTCTTATGGGAAGGCGAAGAATCGAAGCTATCAAAAGCAGCGCCTTTGGTCCAATCGATCGAAGAAGAACTCGCTACACTTGAAGAAGCTTCCACCATAGACCCCGCCAGAACAAAGCTGATCGATGCACTTTGCGAGGGCAGCCTGTCCCTTGAAGGTTTAGCGCCGGAACTCCCTCCAGTTTTTATGATCCGTAACATGGAAACTTGGGCTCAACTCAAACCTTTAGGAAGACGCAAAACGGTAATACTGGAGAATGCCGAAAGGATGCAGGACTCGGCACGCAATGCGATGCTCAAGATTCTGGAGGAACCTCCCGAGTCTACAAGATTCATTTTGCTGACCACGCGGCGTGCGTCCATGATGTCTACCATCGTTTCCCGCTCACGGGTTTTACACTTTAAACCTCGAGATGAAGCCACGACCAAGCTCATTGTGAGACGTGTCTTTAAAAATGATCCTCAGGCTGCCCCAGAAACCTTGCAGGAGTTTTTTGATGCAAAACGTCCCTATTCGAGTTCTGCTGCGAGGAAGCACGCCGAACTTCTAACTGGTCTCATCTTGGCCAATTGTGACGCTGCCACGAACAGTACCAAACTCACAGAAAAGGGCTCAAAGAATCCAGCGCCCGGCACTTCGCTTGCCCTGGTGGAGGCGGCGCTTGACGCCAAAATCAGTATCCAAGAATGTATAGACCAAATAATCGTCCAAACTGGCAGCTTTGGCAGCAAAGACAAGGCCTTTTCAGGGTCCTTTGTCCAGCTGTTGCAAGCCATGCTTTCTTGCTTTGCCGGGTTACTCGCTGATTCTGGCGAAAACCCTTTATTGCTTGCACTTGTGGACAGATGGTCTTACCTTGTGCGGGATGCGTCTAAAGAAGCTACCACCTATAACCGCAATCCGGAACTTTTGCTTAAGGTTCTCGTGGATTCTTGTATACATGTTTTTGGGGAAGTTACATGAAAGGCTCTTTCTATGAAAAGGCGATTTCGCGCGCAGATAAGCTTACCAACGAGCAGCTCCGCGATATCGCCAACACCTTAGTCCGAGACAATACGCTCCTGGAGGCTGCACTGCAGTCCATGTTTGACGGAATTGTCGTTTGTAATTTGGACAATGTCGCTATCTTTGTGAATCGTTCTGCAGAGCGAATTCTGAAAATTTCTCCAACCGTAAATGACACCGATCCTTTTTGGATGG
The DNA here is from genome assembly GCA_017849315.1 of Treponema sp. Classification (GTDB taxonomy): domain Bacteria; phylum Spirochaetota; class Spirochaetia; order Treponematales; family Rectinemataceae; genus JAFIHQ01. The sequence goes on along the minus strand of JAFIHQ010000023.1, from coordinate 13,187 downwards.
CAATCGCCGACGAGGAACTCAAGGATTTTTTCTGTTGGGCTTTGACTTCGGAGGAAACAATCCTCGGTAAGGAATTTGCGCTGGAAGGCAGTGGCAGCACAAGGATTATCTCAATTAGCCTTTCCGCCCTTTTGTCCGGCGACAGAAGCGACAAAATTTCCGGCACTATTATCCATATTGAGGACATAACCGAAAAACGCAAAAAAGAATCGCAACTGCGCCGCGCGGAAAGCCTTGCAGCGCTCACAACCCTGGCAGCAGGCGTGGCCCACGAAATAAACAACCCACTTGGCTCAATCTCGATCCATATCCAGCTTATCGAAAGACTGTTGACAGCCAAAGACCCTCCGGATGTCCCCGGAATTCAAAAACACCTCAATATTGTCACGGAAGAGATGGAGCGCCTTAAGCAGATCGTTGTAGATTTCCTTTTTGCGGTGCGCCCGGTCGATATCACCCTCATGAAGGATAACCCTGGAACTATCGTTAGGGAAGTAGTGGAGCTAGTCAAATACGAGGCGGGAAAAAACAGTGTGACCGTGAACCTTGACATTGCCAAGGATATTCCTGACTTATTAATGGACAAGAGGCAAATTAAACAAGCCATTCTCAATCTTGCGCAAAACGCAATAGCCGCCATGCCCAATGGTGGTACGTTGACTTTTGGGGTTCGTGTCGTCAACGAAGAAGTGCAGATCTCGGTGTCCGATACTGGCGTTGGTATTCCGGAAAGCCAACTGTCTAAGATCTTTGAACCATACTTTACTACGAAGAAGAATGGTACAGGGCTGGGACTCACCATAACATTCAAGATCATAAAAGAACATTCCGGAGATATCACCGTCGAGTCGAAGGAAGGGAAAGGATCCACCTTTACGATTCATTTGCCAATTCCACAACAGGAGAAAAAATCGCTTCCAACACTGGAAGCAACCGCACCTCTTGCCGGCTCACACAAGGAACAATAGGAGAAATACATGCAGTTTACCCTTCTGATTGTCGACGACGAAAAGAACATCCGAGATGGCCTTGCCGAAGCCTTTCAAATGGAGGGTTACAAAGCCTTGACCGCCGGGGATGGCCAGACTGCCATGAAGATGCTCGAAGAGAATTATGTCGACCTTGTCATAACCGACCTAAAGATGCCCCATATTTCCGGCATGGAACTTTTGCACTATGTAAAGCAGAATTGGCCAAATGTACCGGTAATCATCATTACCGCTCATGGGGATATCGCCGACGCAGTCAAGGCAATGCAACAGGGAGCATTGGAGTTCATCACCAAGCCGCTCAATCTGGAGCATCTCTTAAAACTGACTAAGAATGCTTTGGAAATGCGGCAGCTTTCCATAAAGAACGAGGAACTGCGTGAAGAAGTAGAAGCACAGCAAAGAATTAGCTCGATCATCGGCAAGAGCCCCGCCATGCGCAAGGTATTCGACATGATACGTAAGGTGGCACCCACCAAGGCGAGCGTACTTATAACGGGGGAATCAGGAGCGGGCAAGGAGCTGGTAGCTGATGCGATCCACAACCTGTCGCCACGACGTGACAAACCGTTTATCAAAGTTCATTGTGCTGCGCTGGCGGAAAGTCTTTTGGAAAGCGAGCTGTTTGGCCACGAAAAAGGCGCATTTACGGGTGCACAAACACGACAGCGCGGCCGCTTTGAGCTCGCCGACACCGGGAGCCTCTTCCTGGACGAGATTGGAGAGATTAATCAGAATGTCCAGATCAAGATCTTGAGGGTTTTGCAAGAGAAGAAATTTGAACGGGTTGGTGGTGAAACGACGATTGAGGTCGATGTGAGGCTGATTGCGGCTACGAATCGCGACCTAAAAGCGGAGATCGCGGCCGGCCGGTTTAGGGAAGATCTCTATTATCGACTCAACGTCGTCAATATCCACGTGCCTGCACTCCGGGAACGCCGTGAGGATATCCCATTACTCGCCGCAACGTTTTTGCACGAATTCTCTCAGGAAAATGGTAAACCTATAGAGGGTTTTGACCAACGTGCCAAGCAGGCGCTTTACGCTTACGACTGGCCAGGCAACGTCCGCGAGCTTAGAAATTGCATTGAAAGCGCCGTAGTGATGGCATCTGGAAAGTTGATAACGTTGGACGATCTTCCTCCTGGACCTCGTTCGGCTCAAGAGAAAAAAGAGATCCATATTCCGGCTTTCTGTTCTTTAGAAGAAGCAGAAAAGATCATCATTACAGAAACGCTTGCGGCGCTCGGCGGGAATAAAACAAAAACGGCAGAGGTTCTAAGAATAGGCAGGAAAACGCTCTATCAGAAGATCGAGCAATATGGTATCGAGGTGGCGGAAAAACCGGAGCTGCCAAAGGTGGAGAGCACCACCGATCAGGCGAGCCTGCCATAAAGCGTGGCATATGCCAGACGTGCCATAGGCAATAATTCAAGTTGGTGCGGGAATAGCAGATCAAACTCAAAAAATGCCCTTGCGGTAACTTGTGAGCTTGGCTTTGAGGCGGATTATGGCCTTTGTGTGAAGCTGACTTATTCTGGACTCGGTCACCTCCAGGATCTGGCCTATTTCGCGCAAAGTAAGATCCTCATAATAGTAAAGGACAAGCACTTTTTTTTCTTTTTCCGGCAACTCATTGATGGCTTGAACTATCACCCTGCGGATTTCTTCCCGTTCCACTGAGGAGTCTGGATTAAGGCCGTGGGGAGACTCTATAGTTTCTCCTATACTCGTCTTTTCGTTGTCGTTGCCAGCGTTCCAGACATCGTTGAGCGAAAGTATGGCCGTGCTCGATATCTTGCTCATGAGGTGTGAGAAATCCTGCTCAGATAGCCCGAGTACCGCTGCTATTTCCGCGTCCGTCGCAGGGCGACCAAGTTTGCTTTCCAAGACCATGACAGCCTCTTCCACGTCCTTGGCTTTCTGCCGGATAGACCGTGGCACCCAATCCATTTCCCGCAAATGATCGTAAATGGCCCCCCGTATCCGGGTGACGGCATAGGTTTTAAACTTGACATTTTTGTCTGGATCGTACTTTTCTATGGCATCGAAGAGTCCAAAGATGCCATAGCCGACGAGGTCGTCATATTCCACCGAGGCCGGCAGGTTTGCGGAGACTTTGCCTGCCACATATTTTACAAGTGGCGAGTATTGTTCCACGAGCTTGTCCCGAATTCGAGTATCGCGAGATTTTTGATACTTCCGCCAGAGTTCTTCTTCGTCTCCTGCAGTTAAGTCTTCGATTCTGTCCTTGCGATACTCGAGTGCCCGCATGTTGTCTCTCCCGTCAAAGAATGTATTTGCTCAAGTCCTGATGTTCAGTAAAATTGCTGAACCGCTGATTTACGTAGCCCACATCTATGACTACCTTTTGGCCGGCCATGGCATCGGCGTTAAACGATATTTCTTCCAAGAGCCGCTCCAAAACGGTCTGCAGCCTACGTGCACCAATGTTTTCGGTTTGAGTGTTGGCGGCGGCGGCTATTTGCGCAATGCGAGCAATAGCCTCTTTGGTGAATTCCAAATCTACCCCTTCTGTCGCAAGCAGCTGCGTATATTGAGTAACGAGCGCATTCTTTGGCTCTGTCAAAATTCTCTCAAAATCGGCGGCGCTTAAGGCGGAAAGTTCAACACGAATTGGGAATCTGCCTTGCAGTTCAGGAATGAGGTCTTGCGGCTTGGATACCGTAAAGGCTCCGGCGGCAATGAACAGGATATGGGTGGTATCGACTGGTCCCCATTTGGTATTGACTGTCGTCCCCTCAACTATCGGCAGAAGGTCACGCTGAACCCCTTCGCGCGAGACGTCGATGCCGGAAGAACCACCGCCTTCCCTGTTGGCGATCTTGTCTATCTCATCGATGAAAATGATGCCAATTTCCTGAACGCGCCGCTTGGCTTCCTGGGCCGCTTTTTCCGGGTCTATCAGCTTCTCCAGCTCTTCATCTTCTAGAATTGGAAGGGCCTCTGCCACAGTGACCGTCTTTTTCTTTTTGCTGCCACCAAACATGCCTGCAATACCGCTCAAAGCGTCGCCCATATCTTCCATTTGGGTACCAGCAAACATGCCGATCGCCGGTCCTTGTGTATTCACCGTTATCTCTACTTCACGAGTATCAAGCGCGCCTTCATGAAGCATTTTTCGAAATTTCTCTCTGGTTTCTGCTGAAGAAGAGCGCGCTGGTTCTATAATAGTAGCTTGGGTAGGACCGATAGGCTCATCCGCCTTCCGCAGCCCGGGTAATAAAAGATCCAAAAGCCGCTCTTCCGCGCGGCGCTTGGCCTCTGCATCGACCTCGACCTGCATCTCCGAACGTACCATGGCCACAGCCGAAGCCATGAGATCGCGAATCATGGACTCGACGTCGCGCCCTACGTAGCCGACCTCTGTATATTTGGTCGCCTCAACTTTCACAAAAGGCGCACCACAGAGTTTAGCAAGCCGCTTTGCCATTTCTGTCTTGCCCACCCCTGTGGGACCGATCATGATGATGTTCTTGGGTGCAATTTCAGCCCGCACATCTTCGGGCAGACGCTGTCTTCTCATGCGATTCCGAAGGGCAATGGCCAGAGCTTTTTTTGCTTCTGCCTGCCCGATGATGTATGTATCGAGCTCCTGGACTATTGTTTTGGGCGTCAAATCTTTTAGCTCAAGCGCCATTAGATTTCCTCCACCACGATACTGTTGTTTGTGTAGATGCAGATCCCTGACGCGATCTCGAGGCTCTTACGTGCAATATCTGCTGCAGTAAGGAATTCAACTTTAGCGCCAATCTTTGCGACGTCAGTGCCTTGCACAGGTGAGTCTGCGCTAGAAGCAGAAGCCATTTTTTCTTCTGCAATGCGCGCGGATTCCAGATAGGCAAGCGCGGCGGCGTAAGCGTAGGGGCCGCCAGAACCAATAGCCACCGCGTCCTCGGCCGGGTCGACCACATCCCCGCTGCCGGAAAGAATCAGAGATTTTTTCGCGTCTGCCACGAGCAACATGGCTTCCAGTTTGCGAAGCACACGATCGGTGCGCCAATCTTTGGCGAGCTCGACCGCCGCGCGCGTCAGATCGTTGTCGTACTCTTTGAGTTTGGTTTCAAAGTGCTCAAAAAGCGTAAAAGCGTCGGCAGTGGCTCCTGCAAAGCCGCAGAGCACTTTACCTTCGCTGATCTTTCTCACTTTGCGGGCATTGCTTTTCATTACTGTTTCGCCCATCGTTACCTGGCCGTCCCCGGCCATAGCCACATGTCCGTCTTTGCGGACGACTAAAACTGTCGTAGACCGTATTTTCAATTTAGAATTCTCCTTGTACGTTCGATTCCATGTTCAATTCCATAAAGTTTCATATACTCTATCCTTCCGAATTTCCCTAAGTGTCATTTTTCTCTCGAGCCATGCGGGTGTGCCAGTTCGTACACTTTGCGTAGTCGTTCCATATCGACATGTGTATACACCTGAGTAGTGGAGATACTGGAATGTCCCAACATTTCCTGTACAACGCGAATATCCGCTCCAGAGGCCACAAGTTGTGTGGCAAAACTGTGGCGGAATGCATGTGGAGACACAGGTTTGCTCATATTCGCCGATATGCGTCTCTTGTCCACGATTTTCTCTATGCCACGCACCGAAAGTCTGTGCCCCTTGGCGTTGATGAACAAAAAACCACTGTCTTCTACCCCAACTTTAGTGAGCCTTATGGCTCGCATTGGCAGGTACACTTGCAGCGATGCAAGTGCCATGTCGCCCAAGAAAACCACTCGCTCTTTGGAACCCTTCCCAACGATTCGCACTATGCCTTTCTTAAAATCAATTTTTGGAATAGCCATTTCGGAAACTTCCGAAACTCGACAGCCGGTGCTATAGAGTACCTCCAGGAGCGCACGATCCCTCAGATCCTGAAAAGTCGTGCCATCAATTGAGTCGATGAGTGCGTCCACTTCTTCCTCAAACATGAAGCGTGGCAAGTCCCGCTTTGCCGGTAGGTTTTCTACTCCTCTTGTCGGATCGACCTTGAGATTTCCAAACCGAACGCGATAGCGATAATAGCCGCGGATCGTAGACAAGGCCCTGTTGACACTCGACGCCGCTTTGCCTGCCATCACGAGAGAACCGGCAAAGTCCCGGATATCGTGGGACGTAACGCCATCCAAGTCGCGACCAACAAGAGCAAGAAAGTCCTGAAACTCCTCAAGGTCCTCGCCATAGACTCGCAAGGTACGTTCGGAAAGCAGCCGAACTGACTCCAGGTAGCCAAGATACTCCTCGACGCGTCTATCCATCAGTTTTCCGCCTCCTTGGCGGTTTCTTTACCCACGTCTTTATCGGTTTCATTGTCTTTGCTGTGCAGATAGTCGCAATTCGGATTGATGCAGGCCTTATGGACTCCAGACACCTTGTCGTTTTTCTCTACGAGGAACCAACCACACTTTGGGCAAAGCGTGTCTGTTGGTTTGTCGTACGTCATGAAATCGCAGGCCGGGTAGTTGGTACAGCCATAGAATTCTCGCTTTTTGCCCCTTACTCCTTTGCGGGCGACAATATCGCCTCCGCACTTTGGACATTTGGCAAGCGGTATCGACTTGGTGTTCTTGCATTCCGGGAAGCCTGTGCAGGCAAGGAAGAAGCCGAACTTGCCCAGCTTCTTGACCATTGGTCTGCCGCATTTGTCACAAACGACGTCGGTTACTTCGTCTAGTTCTCCCTTACGGGAAGAAAGTGTCTCCATGACCTCGTCCACCCGCTTCTTAAATGGGAAGTAGAATTTGCCAATGCGCTCCACCCAGTCGGTCTTCCCTTCTTCCACTTCGTCCAGCATGGTTTCCATCCGCGCCGTAAAGCTGGTGTCCAGTACATCAGGGAAGTACTCAGTAAGTATTTCTGTAATCATACGCCCGAGCGTGGTGGGGACTATCTGCCTGGAATCGCGCGAAACATAGTAGCGTTCCAGCAAAGTGCTGATGGTCGGCGCGTAGGTGGAGGGTCTGCCAATGCCCAATTCCTCCAAAGCCTTTATTATTGAGGCATCAGTATAGCGAGAAGGCCCTTGAGTAAAATGCTGAACGGCATTGATTTTCTCTACAGGAAGGTTCTGCCCCACTTCGAGCGCCAAGACGTGGCTTGCACGCTCCTCTTTTGTGGCCGCGAGGCGAATCACCTTGTAGAAGCCTTCCTCAATAAATGCAGTCGCGCTTGTCCTAAACACACCGTCGCCAATTGTAATGTCCGCTGTTGTCACTCTAGCAACGGCCGGTATCATTTGCGAAGCAACGAAGCGTTCCCAAATAAGCGCATAGAGTCTTTGCTCGTCTCGAGCCAGATAGCGGGACACTTCATCGGGAGTCAACGACACGCTCGTGGGTCGAATGGCTTCGTGCGCATCCTGTGCGTTTTTCCCGGAGGCGTAGCGCTGTGCTTCGGCAGGCAGTTGGCCAGGATAAAACTGACCTATCCACGAGCGTGCTTCCGCAAGAGCGCCTTCGGAAATTCGAACCGAATCCGTTCGCATGTAGGTAATGAGCCCCATGCGCCGCGTACCGATGTTTACGCCTTCGTAAAGCCTTTGGGCAATCTGCATGGTCTTTTTGCTCGTAAAGCCCAAGCGGTTAGCCGCAGTTTGCTGGAGTTTGGAGGTAGTAAACGGGGGCTTGGGACGTATCACTTTTTCGCTTGCCCGAACATCTGAGACAACGGCTGGCTTGCCCACAAGGCTGTCCACAACAGCCGCAGCCGCTTTTCCGTCGGGAATTTGTACCTTATCGCCTTTGTACAGGGTGAGTTCTGCTTTTAGGTTTGAATGATGGAATTTGAGCAGGGATTCTATGGTCCAATACTCTTCCGGGATAAAGGATTCTACTTCTTTTTCACGGTCACAGATGAGCTTGAGTGCAACCGACTGTACCCTTCCCGCGGAAAGGCCATTTTTTACCTTTTTCCAGAGAAGCGGAGAAAGATTGTATCCAACAAGACGGTCCAGGACTCTTCTGGCTTTTTGAGCATCTACCTTGGCAATGTCAAGCTCGTGCGGCGAGGCCACAGCCTCGCGGACCGCCTCGTGTGTTATCTCGTTAAAGCTAATGCGCGAAATGGGCAGACCTGGCACTTTTTCTGATATGTATTTCCCTATTTGATAGGCAATTGCCTCTCCCTCTCGGTCAGGGTCCGATGCCAGGTATACTGCCTTAGATTTTTTGGCCTCTTTGACTAAAGAATTAAGTACCTCCGCGCGACCTCGAATGGTGAGATACTCGGGTTCAAAACCATGCTCTACATCGACACCGAGTCGAGACTTTGGCAGATCGATAAGGTGACCCATGGACGCCATGACTTTGTACTTGCTGCCCAAGTATTTTTCGATCGTCTTGGCCTTAGCCGGCGACTCCACGATTACAAGGATCTGGCTTGGATTGGTCGCCTTTTCAGCTGTTTTTGTGCGGGTCTTCGCGGAGGCTTTCTTCTGGGCGCTCTCCTCTTTTTTTACACCTGCTTTAGCTTTGGAAGACTTCTTCGTCTTTTCTTTAGTTCCTATTAATGCCTCAACAGCGCCTGCCATCTTACCTACTCCCCTTATTCTGCAAAAAACTAGCCTTTTTGACGGAGGTGTCTGAACCAAGCCACCCCCAATCCGCAAAAATCTCTGTGGCTGACTGAACGTATTTTGAACCCTGCAAAGCAAGCGCATCGGCTCCTTCATTCCTCGGTTTTCCTGCGCAAGCCTTATGAACGTATACGTCCCGACCTTCAGAGAGCGCAAATTCGGCCGTTATCAGGGCGCCGGATTTCTCTGGCGCTTCTACCACGACAATGGAGCGTGCAAGCCCTGCGATTATTCTGTTGCGCTCAGGGAAATGATATTTGTTGATCGCACAGAATGGCGGATATTCCGTGGCAATCGCCCCGCCCCGGTCTAAGATGCTTGCCGCAAGCATCTTGTTGGAGCTTGGATAGATTGTCTCTATGCCACGCGGCAAGACTGCAATCGTACCCGCTTGGCCAGCTAAAGCGCCCCGGTGAGAAGCAGAGTCTATGCCCCGTGCCAAACCGGACACAATCCAGATCCTTAAATCTGAAAGTTCTCGTGCCAAATCAAATGCTGCGTTGATTCCCCGCGTAGAGGCAACACGCGTCCCTACCATTGCCACCAAAGGCAACTCCTGAGGTGGCAGGATCCCCCGAACGAAAAGCCCAAAAGGCGGATGATACGTTTCCCGCAATTGCGGAGGATAAGCCGGGTCAAAAATAGACACAAATCTCGCCTTTGCCTTGCGAAGATACGCCATATCCCGTATCGCTTCCGATAGAAGCAATTCTGTCTGCCACTTTTCTATTGTAATTGGACGCCCAACGATCTCTTGCACATCCGCAGCGCTCAGAGCACGAAGGCGTGAACTTTCATTTACAGCCTGGCAAAGCCTAACCTTTTCTCCTGTTCGCAAAAAACTCATTCTCTGGACAGCAAGAAGCAACTGTTCATCTTGTACAGCTTTTGCGGCTTGTGTGACTTGTGCGGCTTGTGCTGCCCAACCACCCCGGTTGCAGGCTTGGCCTGCTGGAGCCAAGACAGAGGCGTTTTCGGCATGAAAAAGTGTTTCTTTTTGAGGATAATGTCTTGAGCGATTGCTCATCGCAAACCTCCGCACCATCTAAACGCTCCTTCTTGCTTCCCTTGCTTTCATATTCTTCTTTAACTCATCCTCTCCACAAAGATGCTCGCACCATTATGGCCAGGTCCTGCAGATTACTCGTGACCGACACTTTTAGGCGGATTTTTCACACTCTTTCGGGGGAAGTACTCCTTGTGGTAGGCCTGCAAGGACTCTTCCTCAATGTGTGTATAGATCTGCGTCGTAGAAATGTCCGAGTGACCAAGCAATTCCTGAACGGTGCGCAGGTCTGCCCCGCCAGCCAAGAGGTGAGTTGCAAAGCTATGCCTAAAGGTATGTACCTTTGCTGAAACACCGGAACTTGCACGTATGGCCGAAAAACGCTTCCAAACGCCCTTACGGGAAATGCCGTTTCCTGCCTGGTTCAAAAACACCTTGTCCGACCGCTTCCCCTTTGCAAGGTGAGGCCGCGATTCGTCCAAATACCGCTTAAGCCAGTAATATGCATCGTCGCCAAAAGGAACAAGACGCTCTTTCTGTCGTTTTCCTACAACACGCACAAGACGTTCATTGAGAAAAAGCTGATCAAAACGCAAATTGGCCGCTTCCGAAATCCTCAAACCGCAGGAATAAATCAATTCGAACAGCGCCCTATCCCGCAATCCATTCGGAGTAGAAAGATCGATATTTCCCAGGAATTTGTCAACTTCCTCGGGCTTAAGCACGTCAGGAAGCGTACGCTCCTGTTTGGGAGTTCTAATCAGAAGCGAAGGGTCGTCACTACGTAACTCCTCAAGCTGCATAAACTTATAAAGAGAATGCATGCTCGACACCAGCCTGGCCATCGTAGTGTTTGAAAGTCCTTCTTGGTGCCTATAGACCAGGTAAGACAACAAATCTTCGCCCTGTGCGCTCACAAGGTCCTTTCCCTGCGTGGAAAGGTAGTTCTCCAACTCCTTGACTTCGCGCTGGTAAGTCTCAACGGTGAGCGGCGAGCGTTTACGGACTATTAGCAAATAGGTACCGAAACGCTCCTGAATCTGGCTCACGCTTTAGCTCCCAAGCGTGTCAGTTTTTCTGCCATGCTTGCCTTTTCCGTTTTCTCGGATCCAAAGCGTTTTTCCCGAAGTATGGTTGGGATATCCAATTCGTCGCCCTCTGCAGGATTGTCGAAGCCAAAAACCTTCGCATTGGTCTGGCCCGCAGTCTGTGCGACTTTGTTCGATCTTTCATATTCCTCAGGAGAGACATAATCAGAGGATGGTTTACGTATCTCTGTCTTGGCCTTTAGAAAACTGCTTTGTGAATCGCCCGTATCGGTTTGAGCCGGTTTAGTGCGCTCTGGCCCAAAACCAGTGGCTATCAAAGTGACACGCACTTCATCATCCAAATGAGGATCGGTGACAAAACCGGTGATGATATGTGCATCTTCCGAAGCCTTTTCGGTAATCAGATCAACGATTTCCTGGTATTCAATCAGAGAAAAATCCTCTCCGCCTGTCACGTTGACAAGGACATTTCGAGCTCCCTCTATGCGAGAATCCTCAAGAAGGGGATTGTTGACGGCCTGTGTTGCGGCATCGCTTGCTCGGTTTTCTCCCGTGCCTACGCCAATACCCATGATTGCATCGCCCTGTCCTTCCATAACGGTGCGTACATCGGCAAAGTCGATGTTTATGTCGCCAGCCAAAGTGATCAGATCGGAAATGCCCTGCACGCCTTGCCTGAGCACATCGTCAGCAAGCAGGAAAGCTTGCTTAATTGGTGTTCGCTTATCCACAACGTTGAGCAGGTTTTGGTTTGGAATGACAATAACTGTGTCTACAGCCTGTCGCAGCTTTTCCAGGCCTTCTTCTGCTATCCTACCAACCACTTTCCCCTCGAAATTGAATGGCTTCGTGACTACCGCGACCGTCAAAGCGCCCAGATCGCGCGCCGTCTGAGCAATGATCGGCGCCGAACCAGTACCAGTTCCACCCCCCAATCCGGACGTGACAAACACCATGTCCGCCCCTTTGAGCGCTTCTTCAATGGCCTCGCGGTCTTCCAGCGCAGCCTTTTCTCCAATGTCCGGTTTGCCGCCTGCTCCAAGCCCCTTGGTCAATTTGCTGCCAATGCCGAGCTTTATTTCGGCTTTTGATCTTCCAAGATCCTGAAGATCAGTGTTTACAGCTATGAATTGCACATTCTTGAGCCCGTTTTCTATCATCCTGTTGACAGCGTTAGAGCCTCCTCCTCCCGTTCCAATCACTTTGATGACAGTTGGGCTGGCGGTTCCAGAGTCTTCTACGATTTCAATGGCCATAGTTCCTCCCCTTTTGTACTTGCACAAAATTACACAAACTTATCTTTGAACCAGCTCGCCAGATTCTTTAGCGAGGAGCCGTGCTTCCTTTCTTTTCTTGTTCCAGATTGACTCGCAATTGCTTGTGGTGGAACGATTTCGTCGGCTTCCAACATCACAAGGCCAAGTGCCGTCGCAAAACTCGGTGTACGGTATTCGTCGCCTAAACCGCCGACAGTTCTCGGAATCCCCACGTGAGCAGGCACGTTGAATACGGACTCCACAAGGTCGGCCAACCCATCGAGTTGAGCCCCACCACCGGTGAGGATAATGCCCCCACGGATCTCCTGTAGAAAACCGGCTTTTTCGACTTTGTCTTTCGCCATCAGAAGAATCTCTTCCATGCGTGGTTGAACGATGGAGCAGAGTTTTCTTCGCGGAATCTCTGTAGATTCCCTGCCCGCAATTCCAGGAACGGCAATGAGCTCTTCTGGATCGACCGATTCTGTCCAGCAGGAAGCAGCTTCCCGTTTCATACGCTCTGCCGTATCCATAAGCACGCTTAGCATGATAGAAATATCGTTTGTAACTTGCATTCCGCCTGCAGGTATCGCCGCCGTAAACCAAGGGGACCCTTCCTTAAACACTATGAGATCTGTGGTCCCGCCTCCAATGTCCATGAGAAGACAGCCGAGGTCTTTTTCTTCAGCGGTCAGGACTGACCGCGCTGCTGCAAGGCTTCCAAGGATCTTGCGGTCCACCTTATAACCGGCACGACTGACACATTTGAGCAAGTTCTGGGTCGTCGTCACGGAACTGGTAATGATGTGGACTTCCGACTCAAGCCTCACCCCCATCATGTGCAAGGGATCCCGAATGCCGCGCTGGGAGTCCACGGTGTAAGTTTGCGGAATTACATGAAGGATTTCCCTGTCCATCGGAATGGAAACTGCCTGAGCAGCCTCATGTACACGCGCGATGTCCTCAGATGTTATCTCCCGGCCTTTGCCTGCGACGGCGACGACGCCTCTAGAGTTGAGACTTTCTACGTTTGCTCCAGAAATACCTAAGACGCAACTGTGAATCTCTCTGCCTGACATAAGTTCTGCAGATTCTATGGCAGAAGTGACTGAGGACAGGGTAGCCTCGATATTAAGTACAACACCGCGCCTTAATCCCGTGGATGGAGCTACGCCATAACCAATGATTTCGAGCTGGTCGTCTTCGTCAAAGTCTCCGACGACTGCCCGTGTCGAGCTCGTTCCTATGTCAAGCCCAACGATAAAATTGTCAGCCAGGTTGTGCCTCCTTGGTTCGATAAACAAT
>JAFIHQ010000022.1 GCA_017849315.1 Treponema sp. | reverse complement strand
TGCAAAGAACGCCGAAATGGCAGAAGAAATCATGATCGCCGTCATGCCACGCCTGTCGTACATCCGTCCGAATACGAGGGCCGCGAGCGCATCGATGCCCATCGCTATTGCGTAGAGAATCGGGACCATGCTGTCGGAGACGAGTTTTGTCTTGGCAAAGTGGTACGACATGAGTGGAAAGTCCGCAAAACCGATGGCAAGAAACGAGATGCCTGCAAGGTAAAACCAAAATGCACCGTGAATGCTCTTTGCATCGCGGGGCGACTCTTTAACCTCGAATTCGCTCGGATTAGGATATTTACTTTTAGCAAAAAGCAATATCCCCAATGTTATCAATGCCGGTATGCCCAGAATCAGAAAACACAGCGCATAGGCCGAAAGCTCTTCCCTGCCGCCCTTAATGGCGAGCACGAGCGAGAGCATCAAAGGGCCGACGAAAGCTCCGATCTGATCAAGCACCTCCTGCAGCGCAAAACCCTTGCCTGCTCCCACTTCCTGAGCTGCAAACGAAGCAATTGTCGTCTTTGCGGGGCTCCTGATGGCCTTGCCGAAGCGTTCTAGTAGGAGAAGGGCGCAGGCGTACACCCAGCCAAACTTTGTGGCCAGGGCGAGAGCCGGAATAACGATGACGTTGAAGGCATAGCCTATGATGGTAATGGTCCAATAGCGCTTGGTTTTGTCGCTTATGTACCCTGCCACAAGTCTGAACGCATAGCCGATGAACTCCCCCAGGCCTGACACAAAACCGACTGTGGAAGCTGACACGCCGAGCAACAGGAGGTACGGCCCAATGATGCTCTTTGCACCTTCGTAGGTGAGATCGGAAAAGAGGCTCACAATGCCCAAAAGGACCAAAAAAGCATAAGCATTTTTCTTTTTTTGCTGGTCAGGGTCTATGGTACGATTAACTTGGGTACGATTAACTGGATTCGGCATAGCTGGTTCTTCCTTTACTTCAACTGCTTTAACGACGTCTCTATCAATTACGTCAACTTATTGATGGTTTCTTTCAGTGTAGCCCGCAACTCAGGGATTGAAATCTGAGCAGACTCCTTTCTACGCGCATTCTCCCTCATGGCGGCAATTTCGGCCCTTGTAGTAAGCTCGATAAACTTTTTTTCTTTCCTGCTCAACGACTCGGGATAAATAGGTTCCCCAAACTCCACCCAGACGTTTTGCCTTGGAACAAAGTGGAAAGTACCTGATCGTATTACCTTCTCGGTGTTGAAAAGACACGTTGGCACGATCGGTACATTAGCGAGCAAAGCAGCGTGAATACCGCCGCGTTTGAACTCTCCAACGCCTGGCCCCTGGTGGATGTAGCCTTCTGGGAAAAGAATGAGCGTTCGTTTCTGTTTTAGACGCTTGACCATCATTTTAAAGGCATCGGCTTCCGCTTTAGGATTGCCCTGATCCACAAAAACGGCACCGCTTGCCTTCATCCAGTACGAGAAGATGGGGATCTGTCCAATGACCTTATTGGCTACAAAGGCCGCTTTTACGGGAACCGTGTTGTACAGCACCGGGATATCCGCAGGCGAACGGTGGTTAGACACAAAAAGATATGTTTTAGCCGGATCTATCTTTTCTGTACCTTTTACCGTCAGTTTTATCTGGAGAAGTTGGCAAATAGCACCTGCCCAGATCTTGAAGGTGTCGAAAATATACGCTTCTCTTTCCGGACTCGCCCGCATGAGGAGCGATTTTGGAATACGGTCGAGCGTCTTAACGGTGGCACTTAGGAGCCTGGGCAAAACCAAAAGGCGGTCTTCCTCGAAAATAGCCTTAAAAAGGCCCCAAAATGGAACATTGCTCTCCTTGGCTAGCTTGAGGTAACGGGTTTCGTTCACTTCGCTTTCGGCTTCAGTGAGCTCTTCCGGAAAAAGCCATTTGGGGAGCTCGATATGTTCTTGCGAAGCAAGTTGCGAGAGCTTTTTGAGCAGATCTTCTTCCATTCCGCCAGCCTTTTAAGATTGGTTTTCTGCACGACTCACTTTCTAAACACGTAGAAACTGGTGTACAATCATTTTTGAGAATAGATTATCTAGTTTACTCTTATCCTCAAGGTTGCTTCAAGGCCATTGTGCGTCGTAGGCCGAGAAAAGGAGCAGGCTGATTCAATACTGAATCAACAAGAATGAATTCTATCGTACGTGCATTTGGGAGTGCAGTTGGCAATTGTATTGAAACAAAACCGAAGATGGCGCTAAGGCTGCTTAAGGTTGGCTTTGGAGCGAACAATCTCCAAAGCCATCTGAGTTACCTTGATCCTGTTTCGCGTTTATGCCTGAGCCAGCGTTATGCTTCCTTGGCATGCGGCCAGGCCATTCTTGCGCCGCTCCGAAAGCCACAAAAGTCGGTTGTGGTCAACCTTTTCCTCCCGTGTGAGTTACTCGTCGCCACGGATCTCGTGCCGCAATTCGTAGAGGGCTTTGCCGGTTACCTAGATGGTGCGTGTTGCGAACGCGGTTTTGTAGAATATGCGGAAAACTGGGGAGTCCCAAAAACATATTGCTCGTACCACAAGGCGCTGCTTGGAGCATCGCTCTCCTCCGTACTGCCAAAGCCTCAGTGTGTCATACACACAACAGTGGCTTGCGATGCTAATCTGAACACTTTTCGTACGCTTGCCTCATATTGGCAAGTGCCCCTTTTTGTGCTGGATGTGCCTGCAGTTTCGGTTGGCCACGAGGATGTATGTGTCGAAGAGGATTTATATGTCGAAATGAGCCAGGCCGACCCAAATCGGGACGAGGCGATTCCAGACGAAGCAGTGATCTATGTAGCAAACCAGTTTCGATCAATGGCGGAATTCTTGGAGGACATCACTCACCGCAAGCTAAACGAAGGGCGCCTGGCAGAAACCATCAAAAGAGAAAAACGAAGTCTTGATCTCTATACACGCTACCAAACCGAACTCGCTCATCGCGAATTTATGAATGACCCTTTAACCGAAATGTATCGTATCTTTCTGATACACCTGCAGGCGGGTTCTCCGAATTTGGAAAGATACATGGAACTTCTGCTTCGCGATGTTCAAGATGCGCCGCTGGTGAACCTGGCGAACCACGGGAACCTAAAAAAGAGGATTCTCTGGGTTCATACCTTACCGTTTTGGCAGAATTCTGTGGCTCGCTTGTTTGCACTTGATGCGCCCTATCAACTTCTGGGATCTGACCTGAGTTTTGACTTTCTCAACGAGGAAGACGATCTGGACGAAAGGGCTCCTTTTGAATCTATGGCACGCAAACTGCTTAGGAATAGCGCCGGAGGGAGTGCAGTTAAACGAACGCGTCGAGTTTTGGACCTGGCAAAGAGGCTTCATGCGGACGGCGTGATATGGTTTTGCCAATGGGGATGCAAACAGACGCTTGGAGCTGCAAACCTTGCCAAGCAGATTCTTGAACAGCAAGGTTTTCCGGTGCTCGTGCTGGACGGCGATGCCTGCGACAAACAGAATATCAACGACGGCCAGATGGCCACAAAGTTACAGGCTTTTTTTGAAATGCTTGGAGGCTACAATGCACAGGTTTAAGCGGCCTAAGTGGTCCAAGCGCGGAGCCGGGGAATGATCGACTACGTTTGCCGTTATGCCCCTTTAGAATTAATGGCAGGTTTTGGGGAAAGCTGTTCATTCTGCAATTTGCCGGTCGAGAGTTTTTCGGAGGCCGACAAGCTGGTGCACAGGAATCTTTGCAGCTTTGCCCGTTCGCTTGTGCAAGTACGATCGAATACTGGCGCCTCAACACTTAAGCCTTTGCTGCTTACGGACTGTTGCAATTCGATACGGAGGGCAGGGGAGGCACTCGCCATGCAAGGTCAGGCGGTTTATTTGATCAATCTACCGCATAATGACTACGTGTGTGCAAGAAGGCTTTACGCAGCGGAACTGAAGCGACTTATCAGCGCTTTTGGCAATAAAACCGGAAAGGAGTTCTGCGTCCAGAGTTTTGTTGAGGCATGGAGAAATGCCGCAGGGCGCAAGGGGATCGACAAGGGAAGTCCGACAGGAGAAGCATCTTCCCAGGATCCAAATTGTCCTGAGCAAGCGGGAAGAGGGCCGTATGTGGCGGTTGTAGGGGCCCGAGCAAGCAACGCACTCATTCAAACGATCCAGCAGAAGTCCCGTCTACCTGTGTTAAACCTCACCTGTACAGGGACCCGATCCATCGAAACCCCGCCACAGGCGTTTATCGCACCGATCGATGAACTTCTGGAATCATATGCAGGCGCTCTTCTTAGTCAGATTCCCTGCATGCGCATGTCCAATATCGGGAATCGGCAGCAGTTGGTACTCGATCCAAACTTAAAGGCGGTTGTGTACAATACGGTGAGTTTTTGCGATTTCTATGGTTTTGAATATGCTCACTTGAAGAACGAGCTTTCTGTCCCAATTCTTAAGATCGAGACAGATTATACGCCACCTGAGACAGGTGAACTCCAAACCCGTGTGGAAGCGTTTTTTGAAAGTATGGATAACAAGAGAGAGCATCCCACCATTATGGAAGCGCATCCTAGCCGCTACTTTGTTGCAGGAATCGACTCAGGCTCGACATCGACCAACGCCGTCATTTTGGACAACAAGCGCAATATTATCGCTGGGACCACTGCACTGACCGGTGCAAAGGTAAGAGCAAGCGCACAACGTGCACTGGACCAGGCTCTATCCCAG
>JAFIHQ010000148.1 GCA_017849315.1 Treponema sp. | reverse complement strand
TCGTCCACAAGCAGCAGCTTAGTTTTATTTTGATCATTCATTTGACGCCTGCTTCATTGACGCCTGCTTCATTCAAGCCTGTTTCATTCGCTCCAGCTTCACTAAGAGGGATTTGCGCTCTCACTTTGAAACCACCTTCCGGAACAGGACCAATTTCCAGCACTCCGCCAAGCTCCCCGACACGTTCTTCCATGCCGGACAGTCCGATCCCCTTTTCCACCTGCATTGCTCCAATTCCATTGTCCTGAACAACGACGTCGAGTATTTTCTCGTGAATCCACAGATATATTTTAACTTCCGAAGCTCTGCCATGCAGCATCGAATTCGTTAGCGCCTCCTGGACCAGACGATAGATTACGGAGTCGATTCTATCCCCTAGCGTATTCGGCGTATTGCCGGACTCTATGGTAATTTTTATGCCTGTCACCTCATGAAAAACGGAACAAATCTTATAAATTGCAGATATTCCTCGTTTTCTGTAAAGCTCATCTGTGCGTAATGCTTGCAAGGCCCGCCTCGTTTCCAAAATACCATCCTTCGCTTGAGAGCGCGCAGCGATATACAATTCCTGAAGTTTCTCAGGATTTCTTCCTCCCATACTCATCGCGGCATCCATAAGCGCAATTATGTTAGTAAACCTATACCCAGAAATATCATGAATTTCGCGTGATATTCTGTTCCGTTCGCTGGCAATCGCTTCTTCGTCGATGGTTCTGGCATAACTTTGCAAGTCCTGGTTGATCTTCGAAAGATTCGCAATGGTCACATTAAGGTGATTTACAGATGCTTCGGCGGCTGATTTTTGTTGAAAGACCTTCTGCACAAGTGAACTGCCTGTCGCCGCAACAACAAGAAAACCTACTCCACCCAGTCGGATCAAGAAATCTGGTTTAGCAGCATCAAGATTCAGAAGGTCGTTCTTTCCCAGGCTGACGGCAAGCACGGACGGGAAAAGATACATTAGGATCAAAAGGCAGGAGAGACTCAGCCCTATTCCAGGACGAAACTTACTGTTGAGCAGTATCAAGAACCCAGAAAAGAAGGCAAGTTTCGTAAACTGAAAAATGGAAAAACTCTGCTCGATCAATGCCATTATAACAAAACAAAACACAAACGCAAAAGCCTGCGTGGTAAGCTCGTTGCTCAGTTGCAACAAAAACGACGACAGAACGAGCAGAACAAAGCACATTGCAAAGGTTCCGAGGACATACTCAGAGTTACGGATGACGCCGGCAGCATTGAACGATGCAAATTCGACGTTAAAGAAAATTCCCGCAACAGCGTACAGAAAATAACCGAGCAACTTTCCGCCATTCACCTTTCGACGCCGAGTATCCCCGCCAAGATGAATATCCCCAAAGGGAGCCAATGACATGCATCCATAGTATGGCCACAGGGCCCAGTTGTCAATTTTTATCTGGCCTGAAGACTGGCCCGTCAGTCGCGTATGATTAACCCATTCTGGAAGATGGCGAAGGTTGCAGTACGGTCGTATACTGTTGTCGGATAGATCCTGGAGATACGAGATGCATAGTATTCGCATAGGTACATCGTGGTGGAATTACGAAGATTGGCGAGGTCTTTTCTATCCCGAAACATTGCCCAAAGACAAATGGCTTGAGTTCTACGCACAGAACTTCGACACGATCGAAGTCAATGCGACGTTCTATCATGAAATGCGAGCGTCAACTTACGAGAAGTGGCGTGAATCGACACCACCAGGCTTTTGTTGGGCTGTCAAGGCGAGTCGTTTTATCACACATATCAACCGGCTCCGTGGCGTCAGGGAACCGCTGCAACGCTTTTTTGCCTCGGCCAGCGCACTGGGTGACAAATTGAGCGTTGTGCTCTTTCAATTGCCGCCATCACTCGTCTTTGATGTGTGCCTTGTACAAGAGTTTGGGGACGCGTTGCATGATGTTCTGGTAGATGGACTGCGATGTCTACGTCTATTTCGATAACGATGTCGCGGCGTGTGCGCCCCGGAATGCGCTCACGCTGATCGAGCGCATTCGGAGCCATACCATCAAGGATTGTCGTAGCGTGCCTAAGTTATAACGCCTAATAAACCACGTGGCCGCCTCGCTTACTAAAATACCTTTACTTCGCTTGCCTTCTTGCAAGCTTCTTTACCTCCACAAGACCGACAAGAGCCACCATTACCACGGCTATAAGAACAAGTTGCGTCACACTGATTGCCGCAAGATTTAGGGATACGCTCAAGAATGGCAGGTAGACGCCGGCGATGAGGAAGGCAATAGCGATACCGGCCCAAATGTTGATGACACGGTTACTGAAAAGCCCAAGAGAAAACACGGAATCTCTATCCGATCGAGAAACATACGCAAGCGCGACGTGTCCGAAAATCCATGCCGAAAAAGCGAAGGTTTGAGCATAAACGGGGCTCATTCCCTGTCCAAGAGCAAAGAGAAACACACCGAAGACACCCAAGAAGAGAATTGCGCCATTGACGAAAATGTCTGTAACAACGCGCCGTCCAAGCACACCTTCCTTTGGATCTCGCGGAGGACGAGTGTAAATGTTTGGCTCTTGGGGCTCTGCCACAAACCCTGCGGAAGCCGCCAAATCCATGAACAGCTCCAGGAGAATGATCTGAATCGGCGCGAGTGGCATGGGAATACCCAATAGTACAGGCATCAAGAATATCAATATCAGGGCAACCTTGACCGTAAGATAGTATTTGATACCCTTCTGGAGGTTGTCGAAGAATTTTCTGCCCTCGAAAATTCCCTGCGCGATGGTGACATAGTTATCGTCGGCAAGCACCACGGCGGCCGCTTCCTTGGCAACGTCGGTACCACGAAGTCCCATAGCGATTCCAATATCCGCACTCTTGAGCGCCAATGCATCATTTATGCCGTCTCCCGTTGCGGCCACAATTTCTCCATTCTTTTGGAGAGCCTGAACGATGCGATACTTGTCCTGCGGCGTGGTTCGCGCAAAAACCGAAACCCGCTTTACAGTTTCCTGCAACGTTGCGTCGTCCATGTTCTGCAACTCACTACCGGTCACGACCTTGTCGGATGGAATTCCCACCTCTTTGGCTATGTAGGCAGCGGTAAGTGGGTGGTCGCCTGTCACGATAATCGTTCGTATGCCGGCTTTGGCCGCTCTCGCGATGGTCTCTTTTACACCACTTCGAGGCGGGTCTTCGAAGCTGATAAGCCCGATCAAATCCAACCCGCTTTCCAACGAGGCCAGGTCGGGATACTCTTGCGTCGGCGCTACTTTTCCATGCGCGATCGCAATGACCCTTCGCCCTTTCGACGTTTCCATCGTAAGGTTGCTCAACACATCTTGTGGCACGTCGCCGCACATGCCAAAAACCTCTTCAGGGGCGCCGCTCACATAGAGCTCATCCCCTTCTGAGGTTCTTCGAAGTATGGACTTGGTCTTTCTTCCGTTGCCAAAGACCCTCTGGCGGATTATCGGTGTAGGTTCTACGCCCGAATCCGCAACTTTCAACGCCTGCGCCTTCTCCGCTATGGCATCGTCCATTGGAGAACTCGAGAATGTCGTAAGAGTAGCGCACGCGAAACCTAGAAGATCGGCCTCGCTATATCCGCCACAAGGGAGTAATGACGCAATGCTCATCTTGTTCTCGGTAATCGTACCTGTCTTGTCTGTAACGATTACCGTTGCATTACCTAATACCTCGGCGGAATTAATCTTCTTTACCAGGAACTTATTCTTTGAAAGAGTAAGCGAACCCAATCCCAGCACCATAGTGATGACGATCGGCAATTCTTCCGGAATAGTGGCAAAGGC
>JAFIHQ010000147.1 GCA_017849315.1 Treponema sp. | reverse complement strand
TGAGGCCCAACGTCCGTTGCCATCCATTATGATGGCTACATGCCCTGGCAAACTTAAGTTAGTGTTCATATGCCTCATTATGCACGATTATGCACGAGCTCGGCGACGAAAAACAAAAACAAGAAATTCATAAATTCTGCAAAAAGTCAGACTTCCATTATCTCTTTTTCTTTTTCTTCTAGAATCTTACCGATCTGAGCGATGTAGGAATCCGTCAGTTTCTGTAATTCCTCTTCTTCTTTCTTAATTGTATCCTCAGGGACTCCACCTGCCGTCTGTTGCTTTTTCAGTTCTTCCAGGCCGTCACGCCGTATGTTTCTCACAGCCACTCTGGCTTGCTCTGCAATGGAACGGGCAGTCTTCACAAGCTCTTTGCGGCGTTGCTCGGTGAGGGGTGGAATGGCAATACGTATGACTTTGCCATCATTTGATGGATTAAGACCCAACTCTGACTTTAGAATCGCTTTCTCAATCTCGCTAAAGAGAGTCCGATCCCAAGGCTGAATGACAATCAAACGCGCCTCAGGCACCGAGACTGTAGCAACTTGGGATAACGGAGTCTTTTGCCCATAGTAATCGACCCGTATTCTATCGAGGAGAGCAGGCGAAGCTCGACCCGTTCTGATGGTGTTGAATTCTTCTTTCAGCGACGCAATTGTTTTTTTCATTCGGTCTTCGCATATTGACTGTGTGGATTCCATAATCCCTCCCCATAGCTACTGTTTACGTAAAAAATCGGGAACCTGAGGAATTGACACCTCAAGTTCCCGGTTCTTGTGTCTTAGGCCCCTATTCCGACGCGAATATAAGTAAAATCGACTATATCGAAGTCAAATCCGGTTTCCCGTTTTACCGCGTCCATGGCTGTCGCGACACTCATTTTTTCGTCTCGAACAAAGCCTTGATCCTTTAGACAGACTTCAGACATCAGTTTCTTTATCTTTCCCTGAAGGATGCCGTCAATAACCTTTTGGGGTTTACCTTTAACTTTCTCGTCCAGTTCTACCTGTTTTGCAAAGATCTCTTTTTGTTCATCTACCCACTTAGGATCAGGTTTTGACTGATCCAGGAACATTGGGTTAAAGGCCGCTACATGCAGGGCGACATCATGAACAAAAGCCTTGACTTTCTCGTTTTCAAAAGCCTCCGGCTTGTCTGCGCGAGCTTTGACGATGACGCAGATTTTTCCCTCACCGTGGATATAGCTGTGCAGGTACTCATTGCTGTCTGCCATCATATACACGACTCGATTAAGGGTAAGGTTTTCCTTAATTATGGAAGCAAGCTCTTTGACCATGGTCTGGAGTTCTTCTGTAGGCTCGGTCGCCTTGAGTTCGAGAGCTCTTTGTGCAACCTTGCTGCCCGTAGCGTTGAAATCGACGTTTCTAGCGACAAAATCGGTTTCGCAGTCGATTTCTACTGCGGAAATGGCGTTCCTGGCTTCGGCAACAAAAACTTTGCCTTCGTTGGTGGCGCGCCCGGCACGTTTTTCGACGCCCGCCATACCCCATTCTCGCAAGAGCTTTTCAGCACCCGCAAAATCGCCTTGCGCTTCGGTAAGCGCTTTTTTGCAGTCCATCATGCCTGCACCGGTACGTTCGCGCAGGTTTTTTATATCTGAAGCTTTGATTTCCATTCGTCTGTCTCCTTATTTAGTCTCGTAGAGTCTGTCTTCATCTACAAGGGGTAGCGCGGCTTCTTCAGCAGATTCCTGGAGGTCTTCTTCTTTGATTTCAGGAACCTGGCCCGAGGCATACTGATTGATATCTATTTCGACCTCATCCTCGTCCTTTTTGGCAGCATCAGTGGCGATTTCTTCGGTTTCGTCGGAGGGCAGGCTCTCGATTATCTTGAGGCCCTCGGAAGCACCGGCCTCAATGACGGCATTGGCAATAATCTGGGTAAAGAGGCTGATGGAACGAATGGCATCGTCGTTGCCGGGGATAGGGTAGGTGATGCCCTCGGGGTTGCAGTTGGTGTCTACAATGGCAACGATTGGGATGCCGAGGCGCTGGGCTTCGGCAACGGCGATGGCTTCCTTGCGCGTGTCAACAACAAAGAGGATACCAGGAAGCTCTTTCATTTCCTTTATACCGCCAAGGTTCTTCTCCAGTTTCGCCTTTTCCTTCTGTAGGCTTGCTATCTCTTTCTTGGTAAGGCTGTCAAAGGTCCCGTCTACTTCCATGCGCTCAATTTTCTTGAGCCGTTGAATAGATTTTTTGATTGTGGAAAAGTTGGTGAGCATGCCGCCCAGCCAACGATTGTTGACGTAGAATTGCTCACAGCGCTCGGCTTCTTTCTGAATTGCAGCCTGAGCCTGCTTTTTGGTTCCGACAAACAGGACGCTCTTGCCTGAGGTCACCGTCTTTTGAACGGCATCATAGGCTTCTTTGATTGCCTGTATCGTCTTTTGAAGATCGATAATGTGAATCCCATTGCGTTCGGCGAAGATGTATTTCTTCATCCGGGGATCCCATCGCTTTACCTGGTGGCCAAAATGAACCCCAGATTCAAGCAGATTTTTCATGGTAACAACGGCCATGCATTCCTCCCGTGATCAGACTCTGTCTGATCCCCTTCTCTATTTCTCGTCCTTAATTGCCGGCGATTCTGTCCATCCGTGGAATGTACAGTGAAACCAGGGCAAATTCGACGGAAGATATAAGCGCCTCACATGACGCTTGTGTCCGATCATACAGACGATCCTGTTACGATCAACTCAAGGTATAACCAGACTTTTTTAGAATGCCATAAAGTTCACGTATTGGCAAGCCCATCACGCCAGAGGGTGAACCTTCGATCGACTCTATAAACCATGCACCCTTGCCCTGGAGCCGGTACGCACCAGCCACTCCTTGCCACTCTTCAGTGTTGAGATAGAACTGTATTTCGTCTTGAGACATAGGAGCGAATCTAACGGTTGATCGGGACAACTCCTGCCTTGTATCTCCTGTTTTCAGGTTGACAAGGCAGAGGGCCGTGAAAACAAAATGAGACCTACCTTGCAGGCGTTCCAACATCAGTCGGGCGTCTTCCCTGCATTCTGGTTTCCCTATCACATGCCACCCATCCGCCTTTGTAAGCGCAGCAATCTGTGCGTCGCCGCCCGTCTCTTGATACGCAACAAGCGTGTCGGCTGCAAGCAGAAAGTTTGGCGCCGCAGTCAAAGCAGGTGTTCCTCCTAAAGAAGGTGCATCAGTGTTTGATCTGGACATTCGGCCCGAAGTTAGGGTTTTTTTGTACTTCTGACATCCTTCTAACGCTTTAGCTTTCGATAGAGCAATGACTTGCATTTCTGGAGTCAGATTGCCGAATATTGATTCATCAATATCGGGATCAATCGAAATAAAAGGTACTGAAAGCGACCTGAGAATATCTTTTCGTCTGGGAGAGGACGAAGCAAGTAAAAGCGTTTCCATAATCTGATTGACTTTCCGCCACCAACATACTATCCTTTGGCGTCTTTCTTCAAGCGTTCTTGTAATTTGTAATAAGAACTCGGGTACATGGTTTGCAAGAAACGAGTTCCTAGTCGGGTGATTAGCTCAGCTGGATAGAGCGTCGGCCTCCGGAGCCGAAGGTCACGCGTTCGAATCGCGTATCACTCATATCATTCCCCGATCTGTTCGCTGCACGTGCTCAGTTTGGCCCGACTGAAAACAGATGAGACCTGGTCGCAAGAATTCCTTTTTTTGTTGAACCAAAGATGTAAGTATTGTAGAATAGATTAAATCCAAGAACTCGTCGTTGCCTTGGTTTCCTTGTTGGAATGTAGTGATAGAAATTCTCGGGGGATTGATGAAAGACATCTTTGCGGCACATCAAGCAGAATATGATTCCTCTCCTGCCTGCGTCGCCTCGGCGCCTGCCGTAGTCACACTGCTTGGAGAACACACCGGAGATACTGATGGTATCGTGTTGGCTGCTGCAATTTCCTTTGAAATGAAGGTGGCGATATCCCCAAGAAAAGACAGCTCAATGCGTTTCTTTGCGATGGATCTGAACGAGCGCAAGCGAGCCTCAACGGCGAATCTCAAGTATAAAAGAGAAGATCGTTGGGCAAACAATATAAAATCAGTGTACGACTATTTTTCAAAAAAATACGGGTTTGAGGGGAAAGGCATAAATGTCACCATTTCCGGCAACATACCCGCTGGCTTGAGTTTGGGCATTTCTGCGGCAGTCAACATGGCTGCCACCTTTGCGCTCAAAACCGTCTTTGAATTTGACCTTAAGCCAGAGGAGTTTCCATCTGAGGTATGCAAGGCTCAGTCGGTTTTTTGGGAAAGACCGGTGCCTCTATACGATTATTTGGCCTGCGCTGTTTCTGGTCCCAACTCTTTATCTGTAATAGATTTAGCTTCTGGCAAGAGGCGGGGAGTGCCATTTTTGGGAGAGGAATGGGAGTTTGTATTGACGGACTCCAAGGTGCCTCGCGTGAATATTGAAAATGAACTTCGGCAGCGATATGAAGACTGCCGCAAGTGTCTTCAGTATCTTTCACCGCAAGGCAAGCGTTCACTTCGAGAAGTCAAACCCTCGGAGATGGACGACCTTATGGGAATCCTGCCGGAAAGCATTCGTCGGCGCTGTATTCATGTAGTGGAAGAACTGGGCAGAATATCCGAAGCTGAAGACGCTTTGGCTAAGCGTGACGCACAAGCTTTTGGCAAAATCATTAATAAGTCTCACCTTTCCTTAAGAAATCATTTTGAAATTTCCTGTCCTGAGGTGGATTGGCTTGTAAAACGCTCGCTTGAAATTGATGGAGTGCTTTGTTCAAGAATTACGGGACCAGGCTTTGGTGGCTGCGTGGTTTCCATAATGAAAGCCCCTGCGGTTGCAGAGTATCGCAAGCGTCTTGAGGAATATGAACGCATTTTTGGTTTTAAAGCCCAGCTCTATGAGACGTCAATCAATGGTGGCCTTCATATTGTACAATAATCTTGTATAATAATCCCCCTCTCGATTAGGAGTCTTTGATGGTAATTCTTGTCACAAACGACGACGGCGTCCACGCGAAAGGACTCAAAGTGTTGGTGGAGGCGTTACAGTCGATAAAAGCAGAAGATGGTGCTCCAAAACATACGGTTTATGTTGTGGCACCCGACGACGAGCGTTCTGGCGTGTCTCATTCCATGACGCTCCAACGACCGGCTCGTGTGCGCAAACTGTCGGATTATCGCTATAGCTGTTCAGGGACCCCTGCAGATTGTGTCATTATCTCCGGCCTTTGGCTTTTGGACAAGAAAGCGGATCTTGTGATTTCCGGCATAAACGATGGGCCAAATCTGGGGAATGATATCGTATACTCGGGTACCTGTGGAGCAGCGCGGCAGGCTGCTTTTGGCGGAATACCGGCCATTGCAGTCTCTTGTGCGTCCTATGGCCCAGACATTGACTACCGCGGGTGTGCCAGTTTTGTTGCAGCTCACTTGGACGGGCTCCGGTCGCTCTGGAAAGCCGAGACTTTTGTCAATGTAAATGGCCCTTCTTCCGATCGCGACGACCTTGTTGCATTGTGGGCGCATCCTGGAAACAACAGTTATTCGGATACATTAACAAAAATTGAAAGAAAAAATGGCGATCTATATTTTATTCTGGGAGAGGGGACGCAGAGCCGTCCTAAAGATGAAGCCTCTGACCACGAGATTGTCGCACGCGGTAATGTTTCTGTCGGCCTCATAGGCATTCATCCAGTTTCGGCACATGACCCTTTCTTGGATGGAACTCCTGTTTTTTAGTTGTTATGGTCGCGCCGCGGAGGTTTTGAAAAACGGACGGAATAATACTTGACGAGCCCAAAGCTTTTTCGTTATAGTCGCATCGTTGTCTTCGCCATCTTAGCTCAGCTGGCAGAGCACGTGACTTGTAATCTCGGGGTCCCCGGTTCGATTCCGGGAGATGGCTCGAGGGATGTTGATGCCCTTTTTGGGGAGATTCCCGAGTGGTCAAAGGGGGCAGACTGTAAATCTGTTGGCTTACGCCTTCGAAGGTTCAAATCCTTCTCTCCCCATAGCCTCCTCTCTTAGAGGGGGCTTTTTTGTCTGGCGAGTGGCGTTCAATTTAGAGGCGGATACTTACTACATGTTTAGAGAAGCCGAAAAAATCGGACTGAGATTCGAATGTAACGGTTGCAGACAATGCTGCTGTGGCGGACCAGGTTATGTTTGGCTGTCCAAACAAGATCTGTCGACACTGAGTGCAGGCCTCGGCCTTGACGAGCAGGCCTTTATCGCCGCTTATTGCAGAAGCGTACGAATGCAGGACGGCTATCTGCTGAGCCTTAAGGAGAGAACAGACTATTCATGCGTCTTTCTTTGCGATAGCGGGTGCAAGGTATATGAGTTCCGGCCAGTGCAATGCAAAACGTATCCATTTTGGAGCGAAGTACTGGAAACCAGTCTGACATGGTCCGAAGAGGGCAATGCGTGTCCTGGAATTGGAACCGGACGCCTTTATACGCCTGAAGAGATCTATGAAAGCATACTTTTACGCCGAGTCAATCCTCCTTTGATGTTTGAAAAACCAGTGGAGTTTGAAATTCCAGCCCTAAGC
The DNA here is from genome assembly GCA_017849315.1 of Treponema sp. GTDB lineage: Bacteria > Spirochaetota > Spirochaetia > Treponematales > Rectinemataceae > JAFIHQ01. The sequence goes on along the minus strand of JAFIHQ010000147.1, from coordinate 3,055 downwards.
CGACGGAGAAGCCAACGAAAGTGAGTAACTCAAACCGCAATCTCCACCCGGGAAAGCAAGCGCTGGGCAGAAAAAATGCAAAAGCCATCATTGTGGTGACACTTGCGCTGCTTGTATGCAGTCTTGCCCTGTTTTTTTTCTCGGCTCCTCCTCGAAAAGACAATAGGCAGACACAACTTGTAAAGATCAGGCCCGGCATTAGTCCGCGACAGGTTGGTTCGGAACTTCAAAGCGCAGGGGTTATTCGGAGTGCCTTTTTTTTCAATCTCTATATAAAGATTAGTGGTATAGATAGAGAGATAAAGGCCGGGAACTATAGGTTCCCCGTCGGGGCCACTATGGTGAAAGTAGCGTCGATGTTGCGCGATGGCGACACTGCAAAGGCAAAAGTGGTAATACCCGAAGGTTTCCTAGCAAGACAAATAGGACAAGAACTTGAAAAGGCAGGGGTGTGTAGCCAGACTTCATTCCTAACGGCAACCCGAGACAAGGATCTCATCCATGAGCTTGGCCTGAATGTCGGGAATCTGGAAGGGTTCCTTTTCCCTGATACCTATTACTTCGACATAGAGAGCGAGCCGGGCGATGTGGTCCGGAAGATGGTCGCGAACTTCGTTAAGACCATTTCTGGTATTGTTGGAAACACCGAAAACCTGGGTAGCGCCAAAAACCTTGGTAGCAAAGAGTTTTACGATAAGCTCATTCTCGCGTCGATTGTTGAGCGCGAGTATCGCGTTCCTTCTGAGGCAAAACTTATCGCTTCTGTTTTCAATAACCGGCTCAAGATCGGTATGGCTCTGCAATCATGTGCAACTGTTGTCTACGTGATCACCGAAAAGCTGGGGAAGCCTCACCCGGAATTGGTTACTCACAAGGACCTTACTATTCCAGATGCCTATAATACTTATCTGCATCCGGGACTACCACCGGGACCTATCTGCAATCCGGGGAAGGTTGCACTCGATGCTGTGTTCAATCCCATAAAAAGTCAGTATCTTTATTTTAGGTTATTGTCTAATGAAACTGGCCAGCACAGATTCTCCAGGACATTTGATGAACATGTGCAGGCTGTTATACCGGTTAAAGGATATTAAGGAACATGGGCAAGGTCACTGCTGCCTCTCTGCAGGAAGTCCTCGACAAGACGGATTACCTCGGCGTGTTTCAAGATAAGGTGCGACTCCAAAAAAAAGGGGGAAAATGGTGGGGTTTGTGCCCATTTCACGCTGAAAAAACCCCTTCGTTCTCAGTCGATCCCGACCGTGGACTTTTTTACTGCTTTGGCTGCCAGAAAGGTGGATCGATCATCGATTTCTTGATGGAGAGCGAGAAGATAACTTTCCTGGAAGCGGTGACAGAGCTGGCGGAGAGGGCGGGGGTAAAGCTTCAATTCGAGGGTTCCAATCAAAACGAATCTGCCAATACTGAAAGAACCGCGCTCTATTCACTCTATGACAAATTGGCAGAAGCTTTTCATTGGATTCTATTGAATAGCCCAGCAGCTTCTGAAGCAAGAGCTGTCTTAACCAAGCGCAAGATTCCTAAAGAGATCGTTGAGAGATTTCGTCTCGGTTACGCCCCTGCCGACAGGACATGGCTCTACAGATTCTTGCGGTCAAAGAGCTTTTCGGACGCTTTTCTCTCTCAAACGGGGCTTTTTTCTTCCCGATCACACGATTTTCCTCTTTTTGCAAATAGAATTATATTTCCAATATGCGATTCGAAAGGGCGAGTGATAGCGTTTGGAGGGCGCCTCTTATCTGGTGATGGACCTAAATACATCAATAGTCCCGATACCGAGATTTTTCATAAACAGGAAAACCTGTTCGCGTTCGATAAGGCAGTTGCGATTATGAAAGAGGCCAATACGGCGCTCGTGTGTGAAGGATACATGGACGCACTCTCTTTTCATGCCGCGGGGATACCCTATGCAGTTGCTCCTCTAGGAACCGCATTCACTTTGAAGCAGGCACAACTTATTCACCGGAGAGCCGATAGGGTATTGCTCTGTTTTGATTCGGACGAGGCTGGTCAACGAGCGGCCGAAAAAGCATGTTGTACTGCGGCCCAAGCAGGCCTTGAGGCGTCGGTCCTGCGTATGGAGTCAGGCAAAGACGCTTCTGAGATTCTTGAGAATTTTGGAGAAGAAGCATTGAAAAAGGTTGTGAAATGCAGTATAAGTACTGTGGATTTTTTTGTCCTCCGCGCTCAAAGTCAGTTTCAGATAGAGACGGTGGAGGGGAAGGCAAAAGCATCCGCGTTTTTGTTTCCGTATCTTGAGGCGCTGGATTCCGAAATAAAGCGCAATGCCACTATTGATGCGTATGCTCGTGGAATAGGTATTAATCCTGCATCGCTTTATGCCGATTATGGCAAGGCTGCCTCAAAAAGCGGAAAGTATACATTGCAGGCTTTGCAGAGGCAGGTTGGAGCAAAGGCAGGGCAGATTGCCTCAATCGAGGATGGCGTTGGAGCAACCCGGACAGCGGATCTTGTTTTTGTGACCGCGGTTGTTTTGCATCCTGAGTTCTTTACTCTTGTGAGTAAGTCAGTAAAGCTCGACGATCTTGAGGATCCACATGCTCGTAGTTTGTATGCTGCCTTGGCGGATGCAGAGCGCAGTGGCGTAAATGATACGGCGTCCATTCTTTCGTACTTGAATGATGAATCTGCAAAGAATTTCGTTTTATCCAAAGCGGCGGATGGCGAGCTTGAACAGGGTGTCGACGCAATAGTCGAGGACGGAATTCGAAACATAAGAATGAGGAGCTTGGAGAAGGCTCGAACTCGCTTAATTTCGGAGATTGGGCGCGTATCTGCACTGGGTGATAGCCAAGAAACAGCGGAGGATATGTCTGTTATGGAACTCTTGAGGCAGAAAATGCAGCTCGACGCCGAATTGGCAAATTTAAAGGGTGAAGTCGATGAGTGATACAGAACTCGACCCCGCCATTGCAAAACTGTTGGAATATGCCAAGGAAAAAAAGTCGATCAGTTTTGATGAATTGTCTGATTTTCTTCCAGAATCAGTTTTGAATTCAGAAAAAATCGACTC
>JAFIHQ010000021.1 GCA_017849315.1 Treponema sp. | reverse complement strand
TCCGGTCTTGGGCTCGCAATCGTGGCAAGCGTTGCCACGACGCTTTCTGGGGCAGTAGAACTTCAAACCGCTGTCTCAAAAGGAACAAGCATTACATTGTGGATTCCGCTCCTGGATAGTCGGCCGGCCACATTGGAAAGGCCCTTGAGCGCAAGTGGCACTTCGGCAGAAAGTCTTAAGAAGTCAGCGGTGGCCAGTGGACTTCGCTTGGAGGATTCCCCATCGATTCTCGTCGTGGATGACGATGAGGCGCTTCTTGGTTTTCTGGCCACTGCGCTTAGCAAGGCTGGTGCTGATGTTGCAGCTGCAAGAAATGGAGGTGAGGCACTGCTTTTGACTGAAACCAGGACATTTGACAGTTTTGTTATCGATGTAAACCTGCCAGGTGTGAGTGGGCTTAACCTGTACGAACGCCTGCCATTAGAAAGCAAAAAGCACTGCATTTTTATAACGGGGCGCCTCGATAGCGATTCTAGGCTTCCGGAAGGAGCACGCTTACTGCAAAAGCCCTTTACCCCTCAGGCCTTGGTGGAAGCTATAAACCTGCAGTTGAAGTGATCTGGTCGTTCAGCGCAAAGTAATCGGCTCCGACAATAATCTGTTCGAAGTTAGGATGAAGGTTAGGATGAAGCCAGAATCTCCCGATAAAGCCTGCGTTCAACGTCTTTGAGTTGGTCGGCATCGTAGCTGCGCAGCTCTCGAGGGATCTCGATCGTGATTGAATCCATGACTGTTGCTGGCCGTGCGGACAGCAGAATAACCTGGTCAGCAATGTAAAGCGCATCGTGTAGGTCATGACTGACAAATATCGTCGTGCGTTTTTCTTCTTGCCATAATCCCGCAAAGAGATCCAAGAGCTCGATGCGGACCTTGATATCGACCGCAGAGAGCGCCTCATCAAGGAGCAATACATCGGAGGGAAAAGCGAATGCCCGTACGAGCGAGGCTTTCTGCCGCATTCCTCCGGAAAGTTGTGCTGGGAAACTGTGCCTGAATTCCTCCAAGCATGCTTCCTTGAGAAACATCTGCGCCCGAGTCTCAGCCTTCGGCTTATCATGTAAAGAAGAAAGGGCAAAACGCAGGTTCTCCTCGACATCGAGCCACGGCAGGAGCCGAGGCTCCTGAAATGCATACGAGAATGTCGCGCTCGCAAAATCTCCTATGGTTCCTGTGTCAGGGGTTAAGAGCCCTGAGATTATATTGAGCAAGGTGGTTTTGCCGGCACCAGATGGGCCCAAGACTGCGGTGACTGAAGCTTCGGGGAAGGACGCGCTTACTGAGTGAAGAACTTCCAGATTGCCAAACGATTTGCTTATGTTATGGAGTGTAAAGTCATGCATTTATGGCTTCTTCTTCCTGCAGTTTTCTTGCCAATAAACCGAGCAGGAATTCGCTTATTCCACAAAGGGCGATAGACGTGATAGCCCACGCAAAAACACCGGCAGTATCGAGAGAAAGGCGAGCGGACTGCAAGCCTGTGCCCAGCCCAAAGCGCGGCTGGCTCAAAACCTCTCCAGCTACAATAACCTTCCAACAAAGACCAAGACAGTTCTTTGCAGCCGAGGCAAGATGACCACGCACTGCAGGTAGGCGTAAACGGAAAAACACCACAGGTTTTGGAACTTTAAAGATACGTGCCATCTCCAAAAGATTCTTGTCCGTTCCTATCGTCCCTTGGTAGAGACTGGTATGAACGACAGGGTAGGCCATGAGCATGGCAGAGACGACGGGTACATGCCCGGCAGGAAACCAGAACATGAGAATAAGAATGAGAGCCATGACAGGTGTGGCTCGAATTATGGTAACAAAGGGCGCAATCATATCGCGGAACGGGGCGTTGAGGCCAGCAATCATTCCTGTACAGAATCCAAGGGAAAGTGAAATTACAAAAGCTATAAGCACACGCCGGAAGGTTCCCCAGACGGCTTCCCAAAAGGCCAATTTCCACATAAGCATGACAAAAGCGTGCGCGACTTCGCCAGGCCCGGGGAGAACAAGAGACACGCCAATTCTGGTTGACACAAGTTGCCAGACGCCACAGGCCACGAGCACGCCGAGAAGACCGTACACCATGCGCTTTGCAAACCCATGTCCCACATTTACATCGGCAGAGAGTCTCTTAGGTGGCCGAGGTTTTCTCGTGGTACATTTCATAATTCCTTGCTCTCCGCTGGTGTCCTACTCAAATCTTCCTAATGCCTGTCTCTATGGTCTCTATGACATGGATACTACTTCTAGAAGTCGGCAAAGAACCCGGGATCAGGAAGTTTCCCGCCTATCGAATCTGGATCGAACGAAAGGAATACACTTAAGAGAGCATCTACGTTGCTCTTTGCTTCTCGTGCAGGTATATAGACGTAGCGCGAGTTTGGGATTGCGGCTTTGGCAATTGATGCTGCCATTCCCAGATCGAGCTTTTCCACGAGTGCCGCAGTGGAGGCAGGATCGGAAGTCGTATGTTCAATGGATTTTTTGTAGGCTTGAGCGATGGCCCTTGCGGCATCTGGGTGCTTCTCAATAAAAGTTCGTGACATAACAAAAAGAGACATTGGATACCCAGCAAGGCCATTTTTCTCCTTCCATAGCGCATCGAGGTCGATTGGAGAAATCAGATCTTTATTCAAGAGGCATGCCTGCGTCGCAAATGGTTCAGGCAAAATGGCACTTGTCACTTTTCCGGTGGCAAGTCCTGCTGCTATTTCCGGGTACGCAAGATTATAGATTGGTGTGTAATCGACCTCTGCTTTTAGTCCGATCGAGTCAGAAAGGAAGCGGAAGAGGTAGTCGGGGGTAGCCTTTTGGCCTGCAACATAGATGGTCTTACCCTTAATGTCCGCGAGTGTACGAATCGACTTGTCGCTTGTGAGGAACCTCACCATGCCATTTCCGACTACCGAAACCGCTACGATAGGAATTTTCGAGTTGTAAAGCTTTGCTGCAACATTGACGGGCAATACTCCAGCGTCCACTTCGCCAGAAATCAGTTTTGCGGTTACAATGTCTGCCCCACCTGCGGTGAGGAATTTGATTCTCAGGCCACCTTCTTGTGGAGGATCGGCGACCATCCATGCTGCACTTATTCCCGATGGTCCCTTTAGTATGGCAACAGTGGCTTCCACAACGTTTGTGTTGGATTGTGTTTGTGAAAAAGAAGGCATGACAGCAAAGACTGTCAAACCAATGGTGAGCAAAGCAAGAAACATCCTTGAACTATGCTTCATGAATCTCCTCCAGTTGTTTGATCAAGTAAACTTCGAATATCTTCCTCTTTGAACTCTACATAAAGGTTCTTTTCCAGACTTGGAATAACCAGCCCCTTTGGGCCATCTTTGGCTCGTCTTAGGTATTTTGCCTGGGTGTAATAGACGTTTCCCCGCAGGTTTTTTCTTGCTTTGGAATAGTATATAGCTAATCTGGCAGCGTCCAACATCAGTTCAAGTGGAAATGTCTTGTTTTTTTGCGCCTTAATAAAGACATAAGACCCGGAATAATCGCGTGCGTGAAGCCAAAGGTCCGAGCCACGAATTTCATGGCGCAAGAGCTCATCATTTTCTTTGGCGCTTCTTCCTATCAGGATAGTCCATCCGTTGTCTTGCAGCGACATACAGCTGTAGCGTGGACGGGAAGTCTCTCTGACAGTTCCTGCTTTTTGTAACGCCTTGGCCATTGCGAATGGATCCTGTTCTGCAACAAGTTGGCTGTACCAGGAGTCAAGTTTTTCTCTCTGTATGTCGATTTTCCGTAGTTCTTCAACGACGCTCGAAAGACCTGAAATAGCTTTCTTATGTTTTTCGTAGTAGCGTTGGGCGTTTTCCACCAGTGTCAGTTTGGGATCGACTTTTACAATGAGAGTCTTATTCTGGTAGAAATCAAAGCATTCGATCATGGAGTTGAGCAGTTTTTGTTTGCCTTGGGTATCCTGATTGTTGATCATCTGATTGTTGGCCATAAGAATGTCGCCAATTTGCCGGTAGCGCTCCGCGTCGCTATAGTCAGACCGGAGTTTCTCGAGCTCGGTTTTTCGGTTATCGAGGAGGCTCATGCGCTTCTCATACTGTGCTTTTGCGGCACTGAGGAGGTTTTCGCGCGACAGCTCTCCGGATTGTGTCGTGTAAAAGGTAGAAATGCGCTCAGACAGAGTCCCTTCTCCTGGAAAATCCCGAACTGTAAAGCGGGCAGCATTGGATGCAGCGTGGACGGATGAGTAATCGCTCTCAATGTGGCACGGTTTGCCGGACATCTCATCTTTGGCGGGTTTTCTGAATAAAGCATCAACGATGATACCGTTCGAGTCCACAAGCAAAATGTTTCCTGCCGAACTCCAGAATCGGACATAGAGTGTATAGTTCTCGAGTTCAGGGCTGAGCGTGGGGGCCGAAAACTCGATGCGCACTATTCGGTCAAGGGCAATTTGAGCGATTGAGGTGAGGGTATATCCGCGGATTCTCGACTTGAGGCATTCCATGAACCGCAAGGGGCGCTCGTTTTTGGCTGGGAGCACTTTGATCTCATGTATGCGGCACGCATTAGGAGCCACACTGAGGAGCAAAAAACGCCGCCCTGCGACACCGTATAGTTCAATGATAATGGTATCGTATGAGGGCTGATAGACCTGTTGCACATGACTACCAACAACATTGAGTTCGGAAATGACTGCTTCGATTTCTGCACAGTTCAGCGACATTTGTTATCTATTTATCTTCCGTGGCAGTATTTATATTTCTTACCAGAGCCACAGGGGCAAGGATCATTGCGCCCAATTTTCTTGCCCGTTCTTACAACAGTAACATTATCTGGGCTCGAAGCCGCGGAAATTGCAGAAGACCTTGGCGTTGAGGCCGAAACACTGCCACCCGGAGTCTCCGGGTTGCCTCTTCTATCTGTTGCACTGTCCACGGAGCGCGCCGCCTGAGCACTTGCTTCGACGCTTCCGAATTGGCCGGACGTCACATGGCTGGAACTCATCGCTGCTGGTCGGGCATGGACTGGAGCTTGTCTTTCTTCGTTCGTCTTGATCTTCACGCGGCAAACACGCGAAGCGATATCTTTTCGAATCGAATTGATGAGATCCTCGAAAAGATCAGAACCTTCCAGTTTGTATTCTAGAAGAGGATTCTTTTGCGCATAGGAACGAAGATAGACAGCCTCTTTCAGTGCCTCCATGGTCTCAAGGTGATCTAGCCACTTGTTATCAATTTCTTGCAGGTACTGGAAACGGATAAAGAGGTTGAGGTTCTCTGTACCGGCAGTCTGTTGTTTGTTGAGCAAATCGGCTTCGATTTGAGCTTTCACTTCTTTGTAAAAAGGAGTCTGTGTAGTGTCTCCGCCCAGCTTTGCAGATTCGCTTAAGAGGGCAGCCACCTGTGTCGCCTGCATTTCGATTCCAAACTTGTCGACAAGTGACAACGCGAGTTCCGAAGCAACTGACTTTTCCCCACTCTTCTGCTTTTGAAGGGCTTCGGTGAGGAGATCCTCGATCATTTCGCCTGTTGCGGACCTAATACGTTCTATGAGATTCTGGTCTTGAAGTATCTGTTCTCGCTGATCGTAAATAAATGCCCGCTGCTGGTTAAGAACGTCATCGTATTCCAAAAGATGCTTTCTGATTTCGAAGTTCCGCTCTTCGACCTTCTTTTGAGCGCTTTCTATGGTTCTATTGAGGAGCGGGTGATCGATTGGTTCGCCGGGTTTCATACCGACGCGGCTCATCATACCCTTGAGATTGTCGCCACCGAAAAGCCGCATGAGGTCATCATCCAGCGATATGAAGAAAACTGACTTCCCAGGGTCTCCCTGACGTCCTGAGCGGCCACGCAGCTGGTTATCGATACGACGGGATTCGTGCCGCTCGGTTCCGATAACATAGAGGCCACCAAGTGACCTTACTTCCTCGTAGTCTTTTTTCCAAAGCTCATATTCAGCAGCAAGGCTTTTTCTATATTGTTCTTCGGTCGCGTTTGTACCGGCCTTTTTTCGTGCACGAAATTCCGGGTTACCGCCCAACTTAATGTCAGTGCCTCGGCCTGCCATGTTTGTTGCGATTGTGACCGACCCCTTCGCTCCAGCCTCGGCAATGATAGTTGCCTCTCTGGCGTGGTTTTTCGCATTCAGGGTTTCATGTGGAACTCCGCGTCGCAAAAGCATATTTGACAAGCGTTCAGATTTTTCGATCGAGACAGTACCGACAAGAACGGGTTGACCTTGGGCATGTGCCCTTTGGATTTCATCACAAATAGCATTGAACTTCTCTGTCTCGTTCAAAAAGACAAGATCGTTCTGGTCAATGCGAATGACGGGTCTATTGGTTGGTATAACGACTACGTCGAGGTTGTATATTTTATTAAACTCTGGCGCTTCTGTGTCCGCAGTTCCTGTCATTCCTGATATTTTTTTATACATCCTGAAGTAATTCTGGAAAGTGATAGTAGCTAGAGTACGGTTCCTGCGGGCAATCTTTATACATTCTTTGGCTTCAATAGCTTCATGGAGCCCGTCGGAATAACGTCGGCCATAGAGGATTCGTCCAGTAAACTCATCGACGATCTGAACCTGGCCGTCCTGTACAACATAGTCGACATCTTTGACGAAAAGGTGTTGTGCCCTGACCGCCTGGGTAAAGTAGTGGACGTATTCGAAGTTACTCTCCTCAAAGAGGCTGCCATTGATTAAGCCCCGTTTGTTCAGGAGCTCTTCGATGTGATTCATGCCTTCGGCAGTAAACATGACTCTGCGTGCTTTTTCGTCGATACGGAAGTCGCCTTCGGAGATTTCGCCGCGGCTTTCATCCGGGTATTCGCCTGTTTCAGGATTCTTCTTGACCTCGACCAAAGAGCTTGCCAGGCGATTGACCTCGTTGACTTTGTAGGTGTCGTCGTCCGCTGGGCCGGAAATAATGAGTGGTGTCCGCGCCTCATCGATTAAAATTGAGTCTATTTCATCGATAATGCAGTAGGCGTGACCACGCTGTACTTTCTCGTTGGGCGACCATGTCATGTTATCGCGCAAATAATCGAATCCAAATTCGTTATTGGTGCCATAGGTTATATCGCTTGCATAGGCAAGGCGGCGCACATTGTTATCCATGTTGGAAAGGATGCAACCAACACTCAAGCCAAGGAATTTGTACACTTGGCCCATCCACTGGCTGTCACGCTCCGCAAGGTAATCGTTGACTGTCACGATGTGCACGCCCTGACCAGTGAGCGCGTTCAAATAGGCTGCTCCGACGGAAGACAGAGTTTTGCCTTCGCCTGTCTTCATTTCTACGATTTTGCCCTGGTGGAGTACGATGCTCCCCAAAATCTGTACATCGAACGGCCGCTCCCCAAGTACACGCCTGGCAGCCTCTCGGGCAAGCGCAAGCGCTTCTGGAGCCAACTCATCCAGGGTTGTTCCAGCGTTCAGCCTGGATCTAAACTCGGCAGTTATTCTGGGAAAGTCGTCGTCCTTGAGCGCCAATGACCAGGGCTCTTTTTCGTTCACCTTATGAAGAAGGGGCAAAAGCGCCCTAATGTCTCGTTCTTTTTTGGAACCGATAAAAGCGGTTAGAATATTTGAAGCCATATGATAAAAGGATACTTCTTGCGGGCTTGAGGGTCAAGGAATCTCCCAACAAACTCAAGATCAGGACGATTCCATCTTTCTCTAAGTGATATTTCACTGGTATAATTTTTTAACCGCCTATGGAAAGACTTATAAGAAACGAAGAAGCACAAAGACTCGATGCAATTACAAAGGCTACACTGGGGATAGACGATCAGATTCTCATGGAAAAGGCCTCCATTCGACTATGGGACGCGCTCAAAACGGTTATGCAGCGCTTGGTAAAGGCAAAAAAAGGTATTCTTTCCATCGAGGATCTGCATATTGTGGCCATTTGCGGCAAGGGAAACAATGGCGGAGACGCGCTCGCAGTCTTGCGGCACGCCTGGTCATTTGGCATCCACAACATAGATGCTTTCGTTTCAAAAGGGCCCCTAAGTCCCGCCTGTACAAAACAGCGCGATATAGTCATGCAGACCGGCGTTAGGATTCACGACTGGGGCGATTGGCAGAAACCATTACC
>JAFIHQ010000020.1 GCA_017849315.1 Treponema sp. | reverse complement strand
TTTGCAATCCGGCGCCACCACGATGTCCGCATCGCAGGTGGCGAGGATATACTCAGGTGAATAAGGCGCAAACCATTCCAAGAGCAGGAAGTGGCCGTCCTGCACTTCAAAAACACCAAGGTCTGTGACTACAAAGTCCACTTCTTTGACGGCCGTCAGTGGCAAACTGCATGACCGCTTGAGTTTGGCCTGGCCGGATTTTTCAAAATGTGTGGTCGCGGCGATGACTTTTTTGGCGCCGACAACGAGGTCCATTGCGCCTCCCATACCGGGGACCATCTTGCCCGGGATCTTGTAATTGGCCAAGTTGCCTTCCTGGTCTACTTCGAGCACGCCCAGCACGGTAAAATCGACATGACCACCCCGAATGATCCCAAAACTGAAAGCCGAATCGAAAAAAGCGCCTCCAGGAAGAATTGTCGCGGGCAAGGACCCGGCGTTGGTCAAATCCTTGTCTTCCATGCCCGGTTCCGGACTGGGACCAAGCCCAAGAACACCGTTTTCAGACTGCAGAATAACGGTAATGCCCTTAGGTATATAGTTACCTACCAAGGTAGGAAGTCCAATGCCCAGGTTGACAACGTCGCCGGTCTTAAAAAATCTGGCAATCCGCCGGGCGATGACTTCTTTATTCTCTGAATATCCGATTGTTTCGGTTTGGACCATAGCAGTCTCCTTACTAAACCAGGCTTCTCATTGGACCAGATAATCTACAAAAAGCGACGGCGTGTGAATAAAATCGGGATCGAGCTGCCCAATCTCTACGATTTCTTCAACCTCGGCAATCACGACCGTGCAGGCCATGGCCATCAGAGGATTGAAGTTCCGCGCCGACTTGGAGAAGATGAGGTTACCGGATTTGTCCGCTTTTTTTGCCTTGATGAGCGCGATTTCGCCCTTGAGCGGCAGTTCCAGCAGATACGTCTTGCCATCGACCACGAGCTTCTGTTTGCCCTGTTCCACCTCGGTGCCCACGCCAGTTGGTGTAAGAATGCCCCCAAGGCCATAGCCAGCCGCACGGATCCTCTCTGCCAAGGTGCCCTGAGGCACCAGCTCCACACACAGCTCTCCTGAATTCATTTGCCGCTGTGTCTCCGCATTTGTGCCGATGTGCGACACAATGACGCGGGAGAAAGCTTTATCCAGAATAAGCGGAGCTACACCATTTATCCTGCCGGTTCTTGGGTCGTAAACTGCAGTGTCGTTGCAGACCAATGTCAAGTTGTGAATATGCCGGGCAAGAAGCGCCGCCAGAATTTTATCCGGCGAGCCACACCCCAAGAATCCCCCTACCTGGACTATCGTTCCTTCCTGTACAAGTTCGGCCGCCTGGGCGGCTGTAAGTATCGGTTTCTCTACCATAATGTTTCTTCGCGTTTTTTTTCTACAAGTTTGCGCACAACAAAACTTGCCACATCTTCGGCATACGTCCCCTTGCCAAAGCCTCCATCGTAGCCAAGTTGTACCGCCATTTTGTTGGACAGCCGCGGGCCACCCGCAACGCAAATGTACTTGTTGCGTAGCCCTGCGGCTTCCAAAAGCTCGACTAGCTGCGTCAGATTCTTGATATGGACATCCTTCTGCGTAACAACTTGAGAAACGAGAATGGCGTCGGCATGACAACGCTCGGCGTACTCTATCAGTTTTTCGTTGGGGACCTGTGCCCCCAAGTTGTGCGCCTCGATCATCTGATATCGCTCAAGGCCGAAATGATGATTATAGCCTTTCATATTCATGATGGCATCGATACCCACTGTGTGCGCATCGAACCCCGTGCAGGCGCCGACAATCACCACCTTGCGGCCAATTTCCCTGCGGATGAATTCGTCGACTTCGTCCATCGTCATCGCACGCACCGATTCGTCGACGTCAGCAACGACAAGGTCGAAGTCGATACCGTGCTCATTTTTTGCATACGCAACGAAGAAGGTAAAAGTGTCGGCAATTGCAGCCGAATGTACCACGTCGCATTCTGAGAATCCCCAGGACAGTACGAGTTCGCGCGCCGCTTCCATTGCCCGCGGTCCATTCGGAATTGGCAGGGTGAAGGAAAGCTGCACCTTGCCATCATTTTGCGTGTCGCCGTAGGGTCTTATGATCTGAGCCATGCTCCACCTCTCTTTTTTCTTGTCCTAATACCCTGCCTACTCAATCGACAAAGCTTTTTTCAATTGCTTTTCCACAGGATTCCAGTAGTCCTCTGCCTTCTCGACTAAGCCGTCCAGGCCCTTGCCGCCATCTTTTGCCCGCCTGATATCGGCAAAGTGGCCTTGTTCGATACTCTCCATTAAGCTGAGCCTTTGGACTTCGCGCAAGAAATCGAGCGCTTCGTCGAGAACTTCGTGGGCGCGCTTAACAATTATTCCGTCCTGCTTGAATTCGATTTCGTCTCCAAAAGAGGCCATATTGTTCATCACATACTTTGCGGTATCCACGGCAATGTAGCGGTCCATCATGAAGGGCGTATGGATCGCTTCGGTGAGCATGCCCAGAAGGTGAATGCCCTGCCCTGTCGCCTTGGAAACAAAATTGAAAAGATTATCCATGACGAGCCCTTTAAAAATATCGCCAGACATGTATTTTGTGGGCGGCATGTATTTGAGTGGGTGTTCCGGGAAAATTTCTCTTGCCATCTGCGCCTGGGCATACTCGTACAAAAAACCATTTGGAATGCTGGGATCCATTTCAAAGGCGTGACCAAGCCCCATCTGTGCAGGCTCAAGCCCTGCGGCGTACGCAAAGCGCTCGTTTAAGAACTGCGATGCAAGCACGGTATAGGCTTTTTCGTATGCATCGCTTGTGGTCAAGTAATTGTCTTCGCCCGTATTGATAATAATGCCTGCGTAAGCATTGATCATTCTTGAGAATTTCTGGTCGACAAAGGTGCGGTACATATTGATATCGCGGAACAAGATTCCATACATGGAATCGTTGAGCATCATGTCGAGCCTCTCGAGGGCGCCCATGGCGGCAATTTCCGGCATACAAAGGCCCGAGGCATAATTCGTCAGATAAA
>JAFIHQ010000146.1 GCA_017849315.1 Treponema sp. | reverse complement strand
TGGGGTAAAGGACATTAATCAGCTCAAAACTTTGCGAGTCGGCATGGGAGCTTGTGGAGGCAAGACCTGTTCGCAGTTATTGTCGAGGGCATTTAAGCTGGCAGGCGTAGATATGTCGGAAGTTGAACCGGCAAGCGTGCGACCGCTCTTCATGGAAGTCCCCATGGGTGAAATTGTCAACGAGGGCTTGGCAAGAATTGGAAGTGCCGATGCTAACCAAAGAGGTGCGCCATGAAAACCTATGATGCAGTAATCATCGGAGCCGGATCCGTGGGCGTACCCCTCGCATGGCAGCTTGCACAAAGAGGTGTAAAGGTTGCAGTACTGGATCACGAAGCCTCTTGGGGCCGCGGGCAGAACCGCGCGGCGATCGGCGGCCTTCGGGCCACACATTCCGACCCTGCCAAAATAAAGATTTGCCTTGAGTCCCTAGCCATTGTCTCGACAATGAAAGAGGCCTACGGGCTCGACGTTGAATGGGTGCAAGGTGGCTACTTATATGTGGCCTATGACGAAGAGCGCAAGAGAGATTTTCTAGAGCTTCTAAAGGTTCAACAGGCGGCAGGGCTCAATATCGACTGGATCGACGCGGACGAGGTTGGAGCGCTGGCTCCTGGAATCCGAACCGAGGGGCTTCTTGGAGGAACCTTTAGCCCAGGCGACGGTTTTGCTTCTTCTTTGATGGCGAACACTGCATACCACAAGCTGGCGCTTGAGGCGGGTGCAGACTTTTTTTTCAACACAAGGGTCGAAGACATACGAATGCGTGGCACTCATGTGGAGAACATTGTGGCAGGTTCGGAAGTATGGTCTGCGCCGCTTTTCATCAACGCAGCCGGGGCGGAGGCCTCCGAGCTTGCAAGCCTTGCTGGCGTGGCTTTGCCGGTGCATCCGGATTGCCACGAAGCCGGTGTCACCGAGCCTGTCGAACACTTCATGCAGCCCATGCTTGTAGATATCCGGCCCGACCTTGAGTCCGGAAACTACTATTTTTACCAGGCAGAGACAGGACAAGTCGTTTTCTGCATTACGCCACGGCCACAGATTTGGGGAAGAGACAAGGATTCTACATCGGTTTTTTTACCACTCTGTGTAAGGCGGCTGCTCGAGCTTTATCCAAGGCTTAGAAACTTGCGGGTACGAAGAACATGGCGGGGCATGTATCCCATGACGCCAGACGGTTTGCCCATTGTCGGTTATCCGGAAGGGGCTGAGAATTTTCTCCAAGCTGTGGGAATGTGTGGTCAAGGCTTCATGATTGGACCGGGTTTGGGCAAAATCCTGGCTGAATCTATAGCCTCTGGAGGGAACAAAACCAATCCTGCAGGCTCTACGCCCTATGGGTTTGTTTTCGACGAGCTGGCATGCTCGCGGAACTTCGACAAAATGGAATTACTCAAGTAACACCACTAGGATGACAATACTGAGTCGATGCAACTTGACCATTTGCTTGCTTTGTGTGATATTCCTATGGAATAAATAGGATTTTAAGGAGATGCAAGCGCAATGTTTCAAGTTTCGATGAAGACACAATATGCAATTAGAGCGCTTGTTCATCTGGGAAAGGTCGAGAGCGATTGCGCAGCACATATTGCGGAAGCCGAACGTATTCCTCTTAAATACCTTGAGGGCATTTTGAACCAGCTAAAGCTCTCGGGGCTCATCGTTTCGGATAGGGGCAGGACCGGCGGGTATCATCTTGCAAGGCCCGCACAGGATATCCGAATGATCGAGATTGTGCAGTCGACTGATGGAGACGTCAGACCGGTCGAGTGCGTGGACAACAGTGAGGCCTGCGCTCTTGGCGCTACCTGTATGCCAAGAAGATTCTGGATGGGATTGAAAACCGCCGTAGACAATTATCTGTCTTCTGTGACACTCGCAGATCTAACTGAAGATAACGCTTTTGTCATGACCGCCCAAGCGGGCCAGGAACTCTTGTAATACACTGTTGTAACATCTTTCAGAAGGAGAATTCGATGCCAGAACGCATAGTATATCTTGACTACAACGCTACTACTCCTCTTAGACCGGAAGTCAAAGATCTGATGATCCAGGCCATGGATGTCTACGCCAATGCCTCGAGCATGCATGAAGCCGGCAGAAAGGCCAAAGCCGAAATAGAAAAGGCCAGGGCTGCCGTTGCGGCGCTCATCGATGCCGGAGACTCTTCGACAGTGTTCTTTACTTCGGGTGGTTCAGAATCTAATAACACCGTATTTATGACCATGTACGCCTTGGCCAAAACGGGTTCGCGAAAGAAAATCATAACGACCGCCATAGAGCACCCCTGTGTTCTCAATTCGGCTACGCATCTCAAACAAGAAGGACTGGATGTCATCTTCTTGCCTGTCGACGACGAAGGCAAGATCGATATGGATGTTTATAAAAGAGAACTGACGGATGAGACCCTACTTGTGTCGATTATGGCTGCTAACAATGAGATCGGCACGATCCAGGATATCGGACTCATCACCAAAATGGCGAAGGCAAAGGGAGCCTATGTTCACACCGACGCCGTGCAGGCGGCAGGGAAAATACCTGTTTCTGTCCAAGGGTGGGGCGTAGATTATTTAACTCTTTCCTGCCATAAGATTTACGGCCCAAAGGGCGTCGGTGCTCTCTACGTGCGAGAAGGCGCGCCAATCGAGCCTCTTATTCGTGGAGGACATCAGGAGCGCGGCGTAAGGGCTGGGACCTACAACAACCTCGGAATTATAGGATTTGGGAAAGCGGCCGAATTGGCTCTTGCCGAGGTGGACGAGTATGGCCGGAATATCAGAAGACTGAGGAATATGTTGCGCGACGAGATTGTGGGGCGGATTCCGTACGTACGGATCAATGGGCATCCGACGGATGTGCTCCCCAATACCCTCGATGTGTCGTTCCCTGGCGCGGAAGGCGAGTCGATTCTTCTGTCCCTCGATCTGGAAGGAATTGAAGTTTCTACCGGTTCGGCGTGCGCTTCAGGCAGCTTGGAGCCATCACATGTCCTTATGGCGACGGGCGTAGGCCCGGAGCTTGCTCACGGGTCGATCCGCTTCTCCTTAGGAAAGTACACCACAGAAGAAGATGTCCGCTATGTGGCGGAGAAATTGCCGCCAATCATTGCAAGGCTTAGGAGCATGTCAACGGTGTCACCAGAAGAGGCTGTGGGATTGACTCGGCGTTGACTATATTGGGATGTAGCGGACCAGGAGAATAAGGGAGAACAAGATGGATCAATTTCAGTGGCTTTATTCCGATACGGTAAAAGATCATTTTACCAACCCTCGAAACGTATACAACCCCGACGAAAGTTTTGTGCCAGATGCAGAAGGCGTTGTAGGGAACATAAAGTGCGGCGACCAGATGATGTTCATGCTCAAGATAAAAGACGACGTAATTACCGACGTGCGATGGAAAACCTATGGCTGTGCTTCCGCAATTGCAAGTACTTCGATGCTGTCCGAAGTTATCAAAGGCATGAACATAAAAGATGCGTACAAGATAAAGCCCAGCGATGTAGCTGCAAAGTTGGGTGGACTGCCAGAGAACAAGATTCACTGCTCCGTGCTTGGCGACAAGGCCCTCAGGGCAGCGATTGATTCCTATTTGGAAAAAACTGGTAGGCCAGGGGCTTTTAAGAGTGATGCGGCGGTGGTCGTATGCAATTGTCTCAATATTACGGACAAAGACATAGAAGATGCGGTAAAGGCAGGTGCGAGGGATTGGGAACAGTTGCAGGAGGCTACAAAAATAGGCACGGTTTGTAGCAGTTGCAAGGAGAGGGCAGAAGAGCTTCTTCATGAGTTCGTCCACATATACTCCTGAACAATTCAGAAGCCTCGTCTATGCGCGCGCCTCGGAATGCTACCGCGACCTGCCATGGCGCCGCGAAACGACTCCCTACGCCGTCCTCGTCTCCGAATTCATGCTCCAGCAGACCCAAGTGCCCCGCGTCATCCCTAAATACGCCGCCTGGCTGCGGCTCTTCCCCACCATCCACGCCCTCGCCGCCGCCCCCGCCTCGGCAGTCCTTGCCGCCTGGAGCGGCCTGGGCTACAATCGCCGCGCCCTCGCCCTGCATTCCTCGGCGCGCCACATCGATGCTGAATTTGGCGGTCAAATCCCCGACAATGAGGCCGCCTTGCGCTCTTTGCCCGGCATAGGAGCTTATACCTCTCGGGCTATCCTTGCCTTTGCTTTTAATCGGCCAGTGGTTTTTCTGGAAACCAACGTACGCACGGTTCTGCTCAAGTACTTTTATCCGGCCGAAGACAAGGTGCCAGACACGCGGCTTATCAGAACCGCCGAATATGTGCTGGACAGGGATAATCCGTCAAAATGGTACACGGCCCTCATGGATTACGGTGCCCAAATAAAAAAAGAGGAACAGAACCAC
>JAFIHQ010000145.1 GCA_017849315.1 Treponema sp. | reverse complement strand
GCTATTTTAGTACCTGTGGTCAACACCAACAGATCACCAGGAACAACCATTTCCGACTCGATCTCGATCACCTTTCCATCCCGCAGCACTCTGGTTCTTGGAGCAGCGATTTTTTCAAGCGAATCGATCGCTTTCTTTGCACGAAATTCATTGAGCACCTCGGCAAGCACAAGAAGCAGTATTATGACAAAAATGGTGATCGCGTCGCCAAGTTTGCCCCAGATGCTATAGACTACTCCGACAAAAATCAAAAGCAGGATCATTGGCTCAGTGACTTCGTGAGCGGCGATCCCCCAAAAACTGAGTTTCTTTGCCTTGTAAATTTGATTAGGACCATACTTTTTCAGCCGTTCTTCTGCCTCTTTTGAGGACAGTCCCTGAAAGTTAGCCTGCAACATTTCTACCTCCCATACATCAATCCCGACGTACTTCCTTAGGTAATGGGTCGACAACGTCCACGTTGTGACGAGTCTTCTGATCCTCTCCCGATATCTCCCTGAACAGTTCTCCTACCTTCTCGGTGCCTTCTTTTAAACTTGACCGACCCGCCTCTGTAATACGGTAGTACTTACGAATTTTTCCATTTACTGCCTGCGGTCTGGATTCCAGAAATCCATCTTTCTCAAGCCCATGTAAGATCGGGTAAAGCGTACCCGGGCTGAGATTGTAACCATGCCTCCGTAATTCCTGTATCATGTCGAGGCCGTAAATAGGCTGTTGCGCCGCGTGATAGAGCAGGTGCAACCGTATGAAGCCTAAGAAAAAGGTTCTCTCGGTAATATCGCCATTCGTTATCGGCATACGATAACTATAGACATTCCCAGCGAGATTGTCAATCATCCGGTTCTACAGACTTGCCAGGTCCCATTCCTCTAACTGGAAGATTCCAAACCAAGGGGCGCAATGTTTCGTGTCGAATTGAAATCGCGGTCGGTTTCATAGCGCAAAAACTTGACAGCCGTCACGGACGGTGAAACAATCAAGCTACCTTACTTAGGTTGTCGTTTCGATCCAAATACTACAAGGAGACAGAAGATGCGCAAAGTGTTAAGTCTACTGTTATGCGTCGGCATTGCGCTCGTTGCGAGCTCAACGGCATTCGCCCAGAGCGCCCCACCCGCCGCGGGCCCCAACCTCACTATTGGGTTGGTGATGGTCGGTCCATACAACGACCACGGCTGGAGCCAGGCAAACTATGACGGATTACAGTATGTGTTGAATAAGGTTCCAGGCACCAAGCTGGTCTACATCGACAGGGCAAATACAGCCGACAGGCCGGGTACCACCGTGTCGCAGCTTGGCGAAAGCCTCGTTGCCCAGGGCGCAAAGCTCGTTATCTTTAGCTCCGACGACATGACCGACGAAGCCATCAAGTTCGCACAGGACCATCCGGACATCTTCGTCGTTCTGACCTCCGGTTCTCAGCAATGGAAGGAAGGGAAGAACTACCTGCCGCTTCCCAACATGATCAACGTCATGGGCAAGATGGAATACATGAAAATGGTGGCCGGCGTTGCAGCCGCCATGACCACAAAAACCGGCAAGATCGGCTTCTTGGGGCCGCTTATCAACGACGAAACACGCCGACTCGCGTCGGCCGCCTATCTTGGCGCCCGCTACGCGTGGGTGAATTACCTCAAGAAAGATCCTTCGAAACTCACCTTTAAGGTCACCTGGATTGGCTTCTGGTTCAATATCCCCGGCGTAACCTCCGACCCGACCCAGGTTGCAGACGATTTCTTCAATTCCGGCTTCGATGTCGTTATTTCTGGTATCGATACAACAGAAGCAGTGGCAGAAGCGGCCAAGTTCACGGCACAAGGCAAGAAAGTCTGGGCAATGCCGTACGATTACGACAAGGCGCTCGAAGAAGGAAAGGGCGTCTCGCTTGGCGTCCCCTACTTTAATTGGGGCCCCACGTATGCAAGGGTCGTCAAGAGCGCCATGGACGGTACCTGGAAGAGCCATTTTGAGTGGAACGATCCGGATTGGAAGAATATCAATAACCGCGACACCTCTGCGGTCGGGTTCATGAAAGGTACGTTGTCCAAGGAAGCGAGCGACGCTGTGGATAAGTTCATTGGCGAACTCGGCAAAGGTCTGAACCTGTGGGTTGGACCTCTCAACTATCAGGACGGTTCCGTATTCCTAAAGAAGGGCGAGAAGGCGACCGACCAGCAGATCTGGTATCTGCCGCAGCTTCTCCAGGGTATGGAAGGGCAATCGGTTTCAAAGTAACTGTGGCCTGTGGCGTAGGTTGGCGTCGCTGTAAACGCAGCGGCGCCATTTTTGGCTGATTGTTGTCAATACGGTTAGTTTAGTGTGCGCGGAGTATCATGGCTTCGACATGATCGCCAGAGGTACCCCGCGTTTTTGTAGGCAGAGCTATAAACTCAACCTGGAAGCACTAGGCATTTGACATTCAAGAATTGCGAAAGAACGTTGTGCACGTCCTGTGCACGAAAGAAGAGAAGTACGAGATGCAAATAGAATTGCGGGGAATCACAAAGTGCTTTGGGACCCTGCGGGCGAACGACAACATTTCGCTCATGGTGCCGTCTTCCACGATCCAGGGGATCTTGGGCGAAAATGGCGCTGGCAAGAGTACCCTTATGAAGATATTGTCGGGGTATTATACTCCCGACGGCGGTGAAATCCTGTTGGACGGAAAGCCGGTGCGCATTGACGCGCCGGCTGACGCTATCAGGGCTGGTATAGGAATGCTGCATCAAGATCCACTCGACTTTCCGCCGCTCAAAGTAATCGACGACTTTATTCTGGGCAGCAGAGGTGGGGTTTTGCCAAATCGACGCGGCGCTTTAAAGGAGTTTAGAGAGCTTGCAGAGCGTTTTGACTTCGCTATCGACCCAGAAGCTTTTGTGGATTCGCTTACGGTAGGCGAGCGGCAGCAGCTCGAAATTCTGCGGCTCCTGTGGTTAGGGGCGAAGGTCCTCATTCTGGACGAGCCCACTACCGGTATAAGCCTTCCTCAGAAGGAAAAACTCTTTGCGACACTAAAAAAGCTCGCTAAAGAAGGCATGACCGTACTGTTCGTGTCGCACAAGCTTGAAGACGTGGAAACACTCTGCAACGCCGCGTCGGTACTCAGACAGGGGAAGCTCATCGGTACGGTGAAGCCACCTTTCGATACGAAAGCGCTCGTGGAAATGATGTTCGGGAAAGAAGTCGAAATCGAGTCCAAAACGAAGCTCGAGCTCGGACAGAAGGTTTTACATGCGAAGAATGTCCAGCTGGAAGGCGTCAGGATTAACATAAAGGGTGTGGACTTGGACGTGCGCGCAGGGGAAGTGATCGGGCTCGCCGGTATGGAAGGCTCAGGACAAACCCTTTTTCTAAACGCATGTGCGGGTCTCACCCAGCCGGTCGGTGGCCAATTCTGCCTCGCTGAAGAAGAACGCGACATGACTGGACGGACCTACCACGACTTTCAAAAATATGGCGTGGCATACCTGCCCGCGGCACGCCTTGAACAGGCGCTCGTACCGGGCCTCACATTGGAAGAACACTTCATCCTTGCAGAAAAAGACAACATGAAGGGCTTTTTTATCGACCACAGGAAGGCCGCCCAGATCACCAAGGAGCGCATCGACGTTTACAACATTAAAGGAAGACCGGATAGCCCCATTGAATCACTTTCCGGTGGCAACCAACAGCGTGCGCTGCTTGCCTTGCTCAAAGACCCGCTCAAACTCATTTTGATCGAGCATCCGACGCGGGGACTGGACTACGAATCCACCATCTATGTGTGGAGAAAACTGAAAGAACGCTGCGCCAAAGGTGCTGCGATTATCTTCATCTCTTCGGATTTGGAAGAGATCCTGACGTACAGCGATCGTGTCATGGTGTTTTTTGCAGGCAAGGTGACACCACCGCTGGATGCCTCGAACCTGACGGTAGAGCGTTTGGGAAAACTCATCGGCGGCAAGGATTGGGACGAATTTGCCGAGGAGAAAACATATGCCTAATAAGACCAATAAGAGCCCTCACAAACCCAACGAACCCAAAAAAGAAAATGGCAGCTTGGAGAAGTTACAGCGCCCCACAGAAGGCGGTGCAAAGGAGCCCCGTGCATTGGAAGGTCGTGATAAGGAGCACCGAGCGTCTGGCGTTCTGTACCAAGTAGGCGCCGTCGTTTTTGCGCTTGTCATTACGACGATTGTGCTGCTTGCGGCAGGCGTGGGGCCTTTTCAAGCGTACAAGGCGATAATCTTGGGCGCTGTGGGCTCGTGGGACCTCGTGAGCAACGTGCTTGTATCGTGGGTGCCGCTCCTGCTTGCAACTTCTGGTTTACTGGTTACGTTTACCGTGGGCCTCTGGAATATTGGTATAGAAGGTCAGATAACGCTGGGCGCGGTATTTACGACCTGGGCCATGCGGGCGATGCAGGATTCGGGGTGGAATCCGACGCTTATCCTGGTGCTGGCGATACTCGCCGGGATGGCAGGCGGCTTGCTGTGGGCGCTTCTTGCGGGTGCTCTAAAGACCTTCGGCGGGGTAAACGAGATTTTTGGAGGCTTGGGCCTCAATTTTGTTGCGACCGCGCTCAACATTTGGCTCATTTTCGGGCCATGGAAACGCCCCGGCATCGCCTCAATGTCGGGTACCCTGCCGTTCCACCGTTCACTTTGGATGCCCATAGCGGCGGGCTCGTCGCGGCTTACCCCTGCATCGCTTGTGATTGCAATTATCGGTATAATAATAGTTTATTTGCTGCTAGAGAACAGTTACTTTGGCCTTAGGCTAAAAGCGGTGGGCAAAAATGCCCGCAGTGCCTATATGCTCGGTATCCCTACCTGGCAGCACATGATGGCCTCGTTTGCGATTTGTGGACTCTTTGCCGGCATGGCGGGAGCCATACAGGTTACAGCCGTCTATCACAGACTTATACCATCTATTTCGTCAGGATATGGCTATTTGGGGTTGATGGTCGCCATGTTGGTCGGCTTTAAGGCGAGCATCGCGGCGCCGGTCGCGCTTTTCTTTGCGGCGCTCAATGTGGGCTCGATCCAATTGCCAATCATTCTAAAATTGGATTCCTCGCTCGCAGGTGTTCTTCAGGGCACCCTGGTGTTGTGTGTTATTTTGGGGCAAGGAATCAGGACGCAAGTTCAAAAGAAAAAGAGGGCTACGCCATGAACAATTCTGTTTTGCTCGTTAGCTTGGGCGGCGTACTCGCTTCGGCGGCGCCGATTCTGTTTGCCGTCATTGGAGAGACAATTTCTGAACGCGCAGGCGTGCTTAATTTGTCGATGAACGGGCTCATTCTTATCGCCGCCATGGGAAGCTTTGCGGTAGCCCTTGCAACGAACAGTGTAGTGCTGGGCTTTGTGGCAGGAGCCGCAATTGGAGGGCTCGTTGCGCTTGTCGTGGCGTTTGCAAGCCTGACCTTGGGACAGTCGCAGGTGGCGGTCGGCTTTGTGCTCGCCATGCTCTGCCGGGATTTGTCGTACTTCCTCGGAAGCCCCATCATGGGCAAGGTGGGCCCCAGAATTTCGCAAGTGCCAATTCCGTTGCTGGACCGCATCCCGATACTGGGGCCACTTTTCTTCCAGCAGGACGTGATGACGTATCTTTCGTTTGTGCTGATCTTTGCGGCGTGGTTCTTCATTTTCCGCACCAGACCGGGCCTGGTTTTGCGCGGCATGGGCGAAAAACCGGCCGCGGCATATATTCGCGGCGAAAACGTGAGTAGATTGCAGTATGTCTATGCCATTGTGGGTGGTGCAATCGCCGGATTGGCGGGGCCGATCTATTCGCTTTCGGTAAAAGCCGGTTGGAAGGGAACGATATCGGGACTGGACGGTATTGGCTGGATCGTGTTGTCCATAACAATCTTTGGTGGGTGGAATCCGTTTAGGGCGGCAATTGGTGCGTATCTGTTCGCACTCTTGCAGTGGCTGGGACTCGTCTTACAGCCGAGCTTGCCTTCGGTACCGTCGCAGGTTCTGCAAGTTGCGCCCTTCCCGTTGATGATTCTGACACTGCTCCTTGTGAACATTGGCAGCGCGGAATGGGTAGACCGCACGCTTGCGCGACTGCCGGAAAATGTGCGCAAGGACATCTCACGGGTGTTGCGGGCGCTCAACGCTAAGCCGCCTGCCTCGCTTGGCGAGCCGTTTAAGAAGGAATAATCACGTCCCACTGCGTGGCGAGCATGCCCACAAGCATGAGAGCAGAGCCCGCCACAGTGCGCACGGTCAGCTGCTCAGAAAGCAGAAGAACGCCTCCTAGTGTGGCAAAAGCACCTTCCAGGCACATCAGTACCGCGGAATGAGCAGGCGGCGCGTCGCGCTGGGCGACAACCTGCAGCGTGTAGCCCACCCCTACCGAGGCGAGGCCGCCGTAGAGGAGTGGCAGCGCCGCCTGCCTCAAAGCGGTCCATGTGATGGACTCGGAGGCAAACGCAGCGATGAGAGAAAAAAGTGCACACCAGGCGAACTGCCCGGCCGATAACTTCAAAGGGTCAAGTCTTTTTGCAAAATGGTCAATAATGAGGACATGTAAACTCCAGAACACAGCACCGATCAGTACTAGTATGTCACCTTTGTTCACAGCGCCAAATTTTTCCGGCGCACTCAATAGATAAATCCCCACGACTGAGAGGACAGCACCGACCCACGTGGCCTTCCCTGTCGACTTGCCCCGCAAAGCTCCAATTATCGGTACTAGAACGACATAAAGCCCAGTTAAGAAGCCAGCCTTCCCTGCCGTTGTGAATTGGATGCCGATTTGCTGCAGCGACGCCGCTATAAAAAGCATGCTCCCCGCTGCAAGCGTGCCAGGTATCAAATGGCCGTCTGTCCTCCTCGCCCTGGACGGCCCATCTGCCCCTCGCGTTCCGCCTACCCCATGCGCCGTCTCTGCCCCACCCGCTCTATCCGCCATCGCGGCCTTGTCCCGCTTTCTATTGAGCACGAAAATAAGAGGCAGCAACGATAAACTTCCAAGGGCAAAACGGACTGCATTGAAGGTAAAGGGTCCCAGGTACTCCATACCAACCCGCTGTGCAACAAAGGCAAATCCCCAGATGACCGCCGTCAACAAAAGCATGAGGTCAGCTCTTAACGCTTTACGATTCATTGCAGTTCCCCTGGAAAAGCGCCTGCATGAGATTTAACTCATTGTGCGGGAATATAACACGCATAATGCGCAAGTTATAACAACTATCGTTTGGAGGAACAAGTATTCGGGGAAAATATTGGTTACTTGAAATCCGACTCTTGGGATGTCTTCTCCCGGATGATTTTCTAGGTAAATTGGGGTCTAGGCAAATTGGGGCAAGAAATCCTTGTGAGCCTCCAAGTATCGGGAAAAAAGCACATTCGCCAGCGATGGATCATCTACCATGGGATCAAGTGCGAGGGCCTGGATCGCAGCTTTTCGATCACCCTTTACGCCTGCTTCGACGGCCAAATCGACTATTGCGATTTGACGTCTGCACATTTCCGCAACTGGCTCCGGCAACTCACCAACGCATAGCCCATGCACTCCACCCGCATCCACAACTGCGGGTACTTCGACTATTGAGTCTTCTGGCAGATTTGAAATGTATCCTTTATTGGGCAGGTTTATGGCTGCCTCATAGGCATGGCTGTTTGTCGCCATTGCACCCATAATAAGCTCGGCCCGTTCAGTATGAGCCAGCTTCAATTCATCGATAGAGGCCGAGCCTTCTCCCATCCTTGCAATATCGTTCCACATTCGCTCACGGTTATTAGCGCCCCGATCCAGGTCGTACATCTGAATATTGTACTTTGACCACGTATTTCTGTGCATGTTGTGCGTATAAGGCAGATACTCGCATAGGTGACAATCGCCAGGTACTGGAACGCAGTCGAAAATTCTTATCATCTCCTGAGTAAGTGGCTCAAAATCTGCTGGAGCCTCCAGGAATCTACGCTTCAAAAGCTCATAAACATCATCTCCAGCTCTTGTTCTTACATCGAGCATCCATGTAAAATGGTTGATTCCTGCAGCCAAAATATCGATTTTCTGCATTGCCTGTTCATAGATTTTGCGTTCTGTCTTGCTCGAATCATCCGTCCAGACAAAGCGATAATCCGGTGGGGCATCGATCCCCAAATCACGCGCAAGCACGTATCCTGCCATCATGTACCCAAAACTCAATTGGTGACAAATGCCGATTGCCTTGATAGAAGAATAGCGACGAATTGCACGAACGATCCTTGGAACCGGGTTTGTGAAGTTGAGTAGGTAGGCATTCGGGCAGAGGCGTTCCATATCGGCAACGATTGGCATTATCTGAGCCAAGTTTCTTGCAGTATGGAAAAGTGCAGCAGGCCCGCCATTTTCTGCATAGTGCATGATTCCATATTCTTTTGCGAGTTCGTAGTCGATTCTCCAGCGATTTTCTCTGTCTACTGCTATAGAGAGCACGACGAAATCGGCACCTGGTAACATTTCGGTCCGCTGCTGCGAGGCCCGAATATGCATATTGCTACCCCACTCAGTATTCATTCGATTGGCCAATTTAGAGATACCCTCAAGCCCCTGCTGATCTATATCAACCAAGCACAATTCGCTTTCTTGCAGATCCTTGTTTCGCATAATGCCGGCTAAGGTCGAAATACCGAACGATGCGCTACCAGCTCCGATTACGACTATTTTCTTCCTAGACATTGTCTACCTCCAATAATTGACTTATTGACCTATTGTTTTACGGCTCCACCGGTTATGCCGCTTACAAGATACTTTTGGAAGAAAGCGACAAAAATGAGTGGCAGAATACTCCCCAGAATACCGCTCGTCGCCATTAACCCATAATCTGTTCTAAAACGGCCAATCATCTCTGCCATTGCAACCGTCATTGTCTTGGCCTTGAGATCCGAGGTAAAAGTAAGTGCAAAAAGGAACTCGTTCCAAGCCGAGTTGAACACAAAAAGTCCAGCAGTAAAAAGCGCTGGCCCCGATAGCGGCATAACAATTCTAAAAAGCGCACCCATTCGTCCACAGCCATCTATCAAAGCTGATTCTTCAATCGCAGAAGGCAATGTCACAAAGTAGCCCCGCATGATCCATATACAAAGCGGCAAGTTCATAGCTACGTAGCAAATGACCAAAAGGGTTTTTGTATTGAGGAGGTTCAATTGGTTGGCTGTAAAGTAAAGCGGAATGATAAGGAGAATAGGAGGAAGCATTTGAGTCAACAAAACAAAAAAGGTCATCACGTTGGCGTGTCTGATCTTTAACCGAGTAAGAGCATATGCTCCCAGAGAGCCTAGGAAGACAGTGATAACTGTTGTTATGACACTTACCAAAAGGCTATTAATCAGGCCAACTTTAAATGTATAAGCTGTACCGATCGTCTTGGGAGACGAGAACAATATATCGCGATAATTCCTGAACGTAGGCTGTGATATTCCCCATTTGATGGGCGTCGTGCGAATCTCTTTTTCAGGGCTAATACTTACCTTGAACGTCCAATAAAATGGCAGCAGAACAGTCAAGACCACGAGAAAAATGAGCAGTATTTGGACACCGTTCGTCACGGATCGAGCTTTAATCTTCATATTTTTCCTCTTTAAACATGCGTGAATAGACAATGACGAAGCATAGTACAATCAAGAGGAGCAAGAAGCTCATAGCTGCGCCTTGTCCAAACTTCATATACTCGAACGACTCCTTGTAGATGAGCATGCCGACGACTGTCGTGCTTCCTCCTGGACCTCCACCAGTCAAGGAATAGATAATGTCGAACACCTTGAAAGTCGCAATAGTCTTCATAACAACATTCATGTACATAATGGGCATGAGATGAGGAATTGTGACATATCGGAACGATCCCACAGCAGAAGCTCCATCTATTTCAGCAGCTTCATATTCTTCTTTTGGAATGGACTTGAGGCCTGCCAAGAAAAGAATTATCGAGAACGGAGTCCCCTGCCACAGGTTGGCAATTATCAGCATAATCATTGCAAGCGAAGGGTCTGACAGCCATGCGACTGTCTCCTTTATGAGCCCTAGCTGCATCAGGATTCCGTTCAGAGGTCCGTAATTGGGATCGTAAATCAGCTTCCAAATGAGCGAGTTGACGATTGGCGCGAGAATATAAGGAAAAACAATAATTGCTAGGACGATCTGTTTTCCTTTGCGCTCTTTGTTCAAGAGCAAAGCTACGGCAAGCCCTAACGAGATTCCTACAACAAGATCCGCTGCCACAAAGTAGAGAATGCGCAAGATTGACATCCACCAGTCGTTGGACTTGAGGATATCGACGTAGTTCTTGAGTCCGACAAATTGTTGACCCTTTAGGGGATTGCTGATATTAAGATTATGAAGGCTTAGCCAAAGTGAATAGCCGATAGGATACACAATAATGGCAAAAAGAATGATAATGCTCGGTAGCAAGAGATAAAAGCCTAATCTGCGGTCTCGGGCACCAAGCGTAAGCGCCTTTTTCATGGGTGATATTTCCTTATGCTGCTAACAGGCAAAAGGGGAAAGCCAGCCGGAAACGTTTACTTGGGAACCCACATAAGGTCCTTTACCGTTTCCAGCTGTCTATCCCTACTGCCAAAAATGTCAATGCAACTTACTTTTGATATGCTTTCTTAATCTCTAGGGTCTTTGCAGCCGCTTCGTCCAAAGCCTTTTGTGCAGTCATCTGCCCTGTCAAAGCCTTGTGAATTTCTTCTGCGAGCATGCTGCTGAATTCATGGTACCATGGCACTGCCGGCCTGTTGACGATGTATTGGGATTGAATGGCCATTTTCTTTAACTCGGGGAATTTCTTCTGAATATCCGGGTCTCCAATGACAGATTTCCAGCCAACTGCGATACCCTGCTTCTCCAGTGCCAGCTTGGAGCCTTCGGG
Organism: Treponema sp.; assembly: GCA_017849315.1. GTDB lineage: Bacteria > Spirochaetota > Spirochaetia > Treponematales > Rectinemataceae > JAFIHQ01. The sequence continues at coordinate 3,859 of JAFIHQ010000145.1, read as the reverse complement.
CCCGGCCATGAATTGCACAAATTCCCATGCTTCTTTTGGATGCTTCGTATTCTTGCTGATCGCCCAGCCCATCGGTCCGGAAACCGTATAAGGATGCTTTCCATCAACCGATGGCATTAGACCAATCTGAACTTGGTTCACTACTTTTGACTGATCAGGATTGTTCATCGGCACGAGAGGATTGCCTCCCCAAGACAGACAATAAGCAATGTCACCCTGCTGCATAGCTGCACGTACATCGTCCTCTGTCCACATCAGGGAAGCAGGATCGACTATTTTGGTCTTGTAAAGGCTGTCAATCATCCACTGTAGTGCATCTACTGCCCCACCCTTATTGAAAACTGGATTTAAGTTGTCATCAAAGAACGATCCACCGAACGACCCGGTAAGAGCCACAAAGTCGCAAATCAGGCATTCTTTTTGCGCCCAGGAGAATGCAGTAGCGTATTTTGCAACTTTGTCTTTTTGGAGCTTTTGGCTATAGTTTACAACATCCTTCCACGTTTGCGGAAAATCTTTTAGCCCCTCCTTCTTGAGCATTGCATCGTTATAAATGAAGGATTTCCATTCCGAAGCCCATGGCAGTCCATACCACTTGCCCTGGAAAGTCATGCCGTCCTTAGCAAATGGAATGATATCTTTTCTGTACGCATCGGTTACCAAATCGTCGATTGGATAGAGCCAGCCAGCCGATGCATATTGTGCAACGTCGATGCAATCAAGCACAAAAACGTCGTATTGCGTACCACCTGTCATGAAGGATGCTACGAGCTTCATCACAGCATCACGGCCATATGGCAGCACGTTAACGTTCACTTTTATGCCTTTTTCTGTCTGTAATTGCTGAAAACGTTGCAGCAAAAAGTCTAGATCGCCAGGCCCAGAAAGCGTATTCAACTCCACTGGGTTGGATGTTGTCTGCGCTCCTATGGCAAAGACCGAGGCAAGCACCAGTACTGCTACAAGTAAAAGACGAGCTTTTCTCTTGACCACTTCAGTATCCTCCTTCTTGAGCTTCTTGAACTCGATTGCGAATAAGCTCTTGATATCGAAAGTATGAACCTGCTTTTTCGAGGATACGCAACTATAAAAGAGTTGATTTATATGACACTTTTTTGCTGGCTCCGCAAGAATACCGGTTATGCGTCTTTTGTGACCAAGCTTCCTCTCTGTTTGGCATATTCACTCGGCAAAATGCCAAACTTGAGTTTGAATTGTCTTGAAAAATACGCTGCCGACAAGTATCCGAGACTTTCAGCAAGCCCATTAATACTATTGTACTTGTGCTCCCGCAAAAGTTGAGCCGCAGCCTCAAGCTTGCATTCTTTAAGATAACCGCTAAACCCGTCAGCATAGAACTCCTTGAAAAGCCGACTCAAAAACCCTGCGCTGATACCAAAGTGTTCTGCGACGCTTTCCTCGGTAAGGTTTTGGAATATCGATTGGGAAATATAAGACTGGATCCTTCCCAGAAGTTCCTTGTTATCGTTCCTGCGGGCCTGTTGAGCCGTGTTCTGGAGCAGACCGATCTTTCTCTCTGTCCATGCTAGAAAGTCCTGCATCCCTGACAGGCTCTCAACTTCTTTTCTCATAGTTAAATAAGACAATTCCTCGATATCTTTTCCACCGATCTTCCTTTGATACACTTCGTTTATGGTGCCAGAGAGCCTCACAAAGTAGTCACGGATTATTACTGGAGGAATGTTCTCTTTTTCCATATTCCTTAAGTCGACTCCAAGAGTTCCCATGAACTGCTCGTACCGATCGCCCATGAGCAAACCTTTGAGCGATTCGGAAGGCAAAGCCACTAGTTGCCGATTGGAATTGCTTGGCATAGGGAATATATTGCCAAACCCATAATAGATCTTGTTTTCCAGGGCAATATCCAGCAACGTATAGGTTTTTGAGCAATCAAGAGTATCGTCCATAGCCGGCGATATAACGATATTTGAGTCTGTTTCTTCGGCAAAAGCAAAAAGTTGCCCAAAATGAACAGAATAGTCACTGTCCACAAAACAAACGCTCAACAGTTTCTGGCTTCCATATCGCACCGTAATTGCGCGATCTTTCGGTAACGACGACTCCCATAGCTTGAGAAAATCGGCCTCTCCAGATTCGCCCGCGCCAGCGTCAGTCAAATCTGCGGCGCTATAGGCTTGCTCGATCATAATCATGTGGAAAGGGGTCTTATAAAAGCGTAAACCCACCATCCCACAAATCTGCTCAAACTCCGATCTTGCAAGCCCTGTTGTAACAAGATCCGTCACACAACGAAAGAGAATAAGACTCTTGTTTTCGTCGACGATTTGCTTTACATCCTGCGTAAAGGATTTCTTCTTTGACTTATCTCCCTTCACTTGGACAAGAACGCGCAAGGCGTCTAAAGTTTTTGAGATTGGATTCTGAACATAGTTCTTTACGGAAAGCAAATAGATCACCAGACCGACCGCAAGTACCACCACAAGAATGAGATTGAAACGAAGGGAATAGACTTGTCGCTTAAGCATTTTTTCCATTGAAACGGTAAGGGCGAGCGACAAATTCTGATTAGAGATAGGGCTCCAGACCATTTGCCACGTTCTTTGATTCCCTTTCCAGACCATGGTCTGGGTTAGATCGTCAGGCTTGGTACCATTAAGCCACAAAGGCAGTGATGCATTGCCATAGGTGTAAAGAATCTGGCCTGATTCGTCTTCTATGACTACGTTTTCCACGGTTGGGTCAATTTCCGAAATAATCTGGTTTTCCAGGAAAGAAGCATCGATGACATAAAGTACAATTCCACGGTTGCGCCCCGGGTCTGTCATGGGATACTTCATATAGTACGCCAGAAGCTTCCCATCCCCTTCTAGGGGTAGATTGGCAATCCATCCATTCACGGTTTTTTTCTTTTCCAAAACGCGGACAATACCCTCGAATTGAACAGATTTCTGTGGATTCGCAAGATTTCTGCGCATCGTAAAGTCTGTTACGACAGTGCCGTCCTCACGATATACCACGATACTCCGCAGCCATTCGTGCCGAACAATGGCGTTGACGATATCCTTGGAAAGCTGGGTTTCAAACTGTTTATCATTTTCATATATAAGGAAATTCATCATGGATGAACTCTGCAAGGTACCAAAATGGTCGAAGACGGATTCCATCAGAGGCGTTGAGAGCGAATCGTTGAATATCCGGGAAATAGTATTGGCTTTTTGCAGATATACTCTTGAGTTTTCACTCGTGACAAGTCTGTTCGAAAAATAGAGGAGCAACAACGAATTGAGAAGAAAGAGCGAGAATATGGAGACAAAAAAGAAGTTGAAAAACCTCGTAAACGAACTCTTGTCTTTCATGGAAGACCTCACAGTGCATTAGCAAGATGCTAAAAGAGACGTGAGGAATACTTGCGCCGCGGAACGAGCAGGATCACCATCCTTTGTATGCTATAGTGCGTTACACCTACTGTCAAGAAAAACAATGATATGTGTCAAACACCGATAGAAATGTCCCCCTATTTTCCAAAATAGAAATGTCCCCCTGGTAGAATGGTAGTGTAGAGAAGAGGATGGCCGGGAAATTACCAATGGGACAGAAAGAGCTTGTACGGAGCAAGGTATTGGCGATGGTGGTTGAGGGGAAGTTGAGTTTGAAAGAGGGGAGCGTACGGTTGAAAGTAAGCTATCGGCAGGCGAAACGGCTTGTACGGAAGTACAAAGAGCAGGGGGATAAGGGATTGATTCACGGGCTAACCGGGAGGAGGTCGAACCACGGTACAGACCAGGAGCTACGGAGCCAGGTGCTGGCGCTGTATAAAGAGAAATACAGAGGATTTGGGCCGACGTTGGCGAGTGAAGAGATGGCAGAGCGGGAAGGC
>JAFIHQ010000144.1 GCA_017849315.1 Treponema sp. | reverse complement strand
GTTATGGGCTGATCCAGAATGCCGGCAGCCATGTTTGTGATGCAGGAAATGCCCAATACCCGCATGCCACAATGTACGGCGGCAATCACTTCGGGCACTGTGGACATACCCACCGCATCGGCGCCCAAGGTGCGTGCCATCTTTATCTCTGCGGGCGTCTCAAAGCTGGGCCCCAGAAACCACGCATAAACGCCTTCCTGCAGAGCGATGCCTCGCTCCCCAGCAGCTTTGTGTGCAAGCGCGCGCAATTCAGGGTCGTAGGCCTTTGTCATGTCAGTGAAACGCGGACCTATGCGCTCGTCATTGCTACCCACAAGTGGATTACGTCCAGAAAGGTTGATGTGATCACGAATTAACATAAAGTCGCCAGGATGAAACGAAAGATTCACTCCACCCGCCGCGTTGGTGAGGACGAGGATTTCCACACCCCAACGCCGAAGGACGCGTATCGGAAAGGCTATTTGCGAAGCATCCCAACCTTCGTAGCAGTGGAAACGCCCTTGCATCATGACGACCGGCACCTTGCGGGGCCGAGCGGCGCTGTCTGTGACGCCACGAGTGTCGGGCACATCGAGTGTGTCGAGCTTGCCTTTGACGAAGCGCCCCGCGTGCCCCGGCGCCGTGGAAACGGGAAAGCCAGGGATGTCGGCATACGAAAGCGCGGCCGGCTCAGACACTTCGTCCGCAAGCCCGCCAAGCCCCGAACCCAATACCAGGGCCACGCGGGGCGCCTTCCCCAGTGCTGCTGCAAGCACTTTGGCAGCCTTGCCGATCGCCTCGTAACCTGTATCGCCTGTTTCGTTTGTTCTATTCATATCGTCCACCTTATTACGCGGTCCTGGAAAATGACGCAACAAGATTGTTGACGCCACTATTTCCGTACCGTATTATACTCGCATTATGACGCCTGGTCAGCAAAACGTTCTGGAAACGCAGCACATAACTAAGCGTTTCGGTCACCTTGTCGCCAATGACGATATCTCCATATCGCTCAAAAAGGGTGAAATCCTTGCTATTTTGGGAGAGAATGGAGCGGGCAAGACCACCCTGATGAACATTCTCTTCGGACTTTACAGGCCGACCTCGGGATCCATAAAACTGCAGGGCGTAGAAGTCAACTTCCGGTCTCCCCGCGAGGCCATCGCCGCAGGGCTGGGCATGGTGCACCAGCACTTCATGCTCGTTCCGCCGCTCACCGTGACGCAAAACATAATTCTAGGGCAGGAACCCGTCAAAAATGGCCATATCCTTTACGACAAGGCCAAAAAAGAAGTCCAAGAGCTCTCCAGGCGTTTTGGCCTCGAAATCGACCCGGACGCGCCCGTCATGGACCTGCCAGTCGGTCTACAGCAGCGCGTCGAAATCTTAAAGGCGCTCTACCGAAAGGCGAGCGTGCTCATTTTGGACGAGCCTACTGCAGTGCTCTCGCCCCGCGAGGTCGAAGAGCTTTTCGAGGTGCTGAAAAAACTCGCTGCAAACGGTACTTCGATCATCATCATCACCCACAAGCTGGAAGAGGCGCTCTCTATCGCCAACCGCGTCTATGTTTTGAGGCGCGGAAAACTGGTGGCCGAAATGGACGCAACCCGCGCTACACCGCAGGAACTTGCAAACCAAATGGTAGGGCGTCCTGTCGTGCTTTCGGTGGAAAAGCCCACGCCAACCAGCCGAGACACAGCTCCCATCCTAAAACTGGAAAAACTCTGTGTGCGCTCACAGCGCGGCTTGCCTGCCCTTGTAAATGTCGATCTTTCCGTTCACAGGGGAGAAATTCTCGGCATTGCGGGCGTCGAGGGCAACGGTCAGGACGAACTCTGCAAGGCGGTAATAGGGCTGTGCGGCATAGAATCGGGCTCGATCCGCTATAAGGACAAGGACATAAGCCATTGGAACAGCAGGCGCCGGATAGAGGCTGGCGTGGGTTATATCCCGGAAGACCGTCACACCTCCGGCCTCGTGTTGCCTTTTACCCTTTCCGAAAACCTCATTCTCGGCAAGAGCGACAGGCCGCCGCTCTGCCGGCATGGCATTTTGAACAAGCGCGAAATCGATTCGAACGCCACAAAACTCATGCAACAGTACGACATTCGCGCCGAGCGCCCTTCCACCACGGTGAGCACCTTGTCCGGCGGCAACCAGCAGAAGGTGGTTGTTGCACGGGAATTTTCCCGCAATCCGGATTTCCTGCTCATTTCGCAGCCGACGCGCGGCCTCGACGTAGGCGCAATAGAATACATTTACAAGAAGATCAATGAACTTAAGGTGCAGGGGGTAGGGATTCTTCTTATTTCCATGGAACTTGAGGAAATCTTCGCCATCGCGGACAGAATCGCCGTGCTTCACAAGGGCGAAGTTGTGTTTGAAAGTTTGGCCCAGGCGACAAGTCAAACCGAAGTTGGCGAGTATATGTTTAGAGGCAAGCTCGCACGGAGGGCACAATGATAGTCCTACATGTTCTTGCTTTGCTGCTGGCCGTTGCAGGCTCCGTGCTGTACCTCGCTTCGTACTTTGAAGGCGGGCTTCTCCTTATCGGAGCGCTCGTGCTGGAAGGCTTTGCCCAGCGGAAAAAATTGGGAAAAGCGGCGTTTACGCAACAGGTCAAGGGCCTCGCACAAAAAAGTCTCGTGCCGGTGGTGGGTATTGTCGTAGCGCTCGTCATCGGGGCGATCATTATGGCCTTGACCGGCTACGATCCCGTAAAGGCCTATGAAGCGCTTTTCTACGGCGGGCTCATAAAGAACTGGCATGTCACCGTGCTCAACGCAGTGCCGCTCATTTTCACGGGGCTCGCCATTACCTTTGCCTTTCAGGGTGGGCTTTTCAACATTGGAGCGGAAGGCCAATACTATATCGGCGTTATCGTTTCGACATGGCTTGGTCTTACCTTGAGTCCGAGTCTCCCGTCGTGGTTTGGGATCATGCTGATCTATCTTGCTGCGATGTTGGCGGGCGCGCTGCTCAATGTGATACCCGCGCTGCTCAAAGTGAACACAGGTGCGCACGAGGTGGTAACTACTATGATGCTCGCCTACACTGTGCGTACCTTGTCGCCGCTCTTTATCAGAGCCTTCGGAGGGGACCCAAAGACAAGTTCTCACCCGCTCGCTACCGACGCTATCAAGGATCGTTTCTGGCTGCCGCTCTTCCAAAGCATTCTGCCGGAAGCCAATTATCGGCTCCACATCGGAATCCTTCTTGCAATTGTCGCAGCGTTCGTCACTCGTTACATTCTGAGATCGACAAACCTCGGTTATAAGATTCGGGCGCTCGGCTACAACCCCAAAGCCGCGAGGACGTACGGTATTCCGGTGGGGTGGATGACGACCACCGCTCTTTTGATTTCCGGAGCGCTTGCCGCGATGGCGGGTGCCACACAGGTTTTGGGACTTGATCATCGTATGTTCCAGGATCTCAACGCTGGGTATGGATGGAATGGCATTTCGATCGCCCTCCTTGCGCAAAACAACCCTGTGGCGATTATTTTTACTGCGCTTCTGTGGGGAGCACTCGACGCTGGGGGGCAGTATATGGCGCGTGTCACCCATACGCCCAACGCGATTATCGAGATCATTAAGGGCATTATCCTCTTCCTGCTGTTGTCGGAAAGCCTCTACGAACAACTGAAGAAGCATGGATTTTGGAAGCGCTGGGGACGGCGCAGGGCGCGTCGAAAACAGAAGGAGGTGGCGGCATGAACGGGGCTTTGCTACAACTCTTTACGCCACAACTTTTTGAGGCCATGGTGCGCCTTGCCACGCCGGTGACGTTTGCGGCGCTTGCGGCCGTCATTTGTGAACGGAGCGGAGTTACCAATATCGCCATGGAAGGCGTAATGTTGGTGGGTGCTTTCTTTGCTGCATGGGTAGGATGGCTCGCGGGCAACCCCTGGATAGGGATGTTGGGCGGTGTCGCTGGCAGCATGTTGTTCTCCCTTTTGTTCGCTTGGGCGGTTGTGAGTCTACACTTCAACCACGTCGTTGCGGGGGCAATAATGAATATCCTCGCTTTTGGGATAACGCGCTACCTCATGATGATCTGTTTCGGCAGGCAGGGAACCTCCGAGTCCTTGCCAAGGACCTTGCAGGATTACAAGTTTGCTATCCCGGTCCTGTCCAAGATTCCGTACGTGGGACCAGCGCTTTTCAACCAGACACCACTGGTCTATTTGTCCATAATATCGGTAATTGTTCTCTCATGGGTACTTTTGAGGACGCGTTTTGGTCTGTCAATCAACGCGGCAGGTGAACACCCAATGGCGTTGGAAACGCTTGGCAGGTCGGTTTACAAGATCCGCTATAGTGCGGTTCTTTTGAGCGGACTTTTCTGCGGGTTGGCGGGCGCTTTTCTTTCCATTGAGAATTCGAACTCGTTTACGGAGGGCATGACCGATGGCAGAGGTTTCATTGCTTTGGCTGCCAATATTGC